>NZ_JBVHVT010000030.1:0-41127 GCF_055564695.1 Streptomyces sp. NPDC029014 | reverse complement strand
GGCCCGTCGGCTGTCCGGACCCGTCGGCCGTCCCGGCCCGTCGGCTGTCCGGACCCGTCGGCCGTCCCGGCCCGTCGGCTGTCCGGACCCGTCGGCCGTCCCGGCCTGCGCGCCGTCCCGGCCTGCGCGCCGTCCCGGCCCGGCGACTCGGCCTGGCGGCCGGCTCGGCCGCCCGCCGACTCTGCCCGTCCGGTCGGCCTAGCTCGGCCTAGCTCGGCCTGGCCCTGCCTAGCTTGGCCCGCCTGGCCTGCCCGGCCTGACTCGGCTCGGCGGTCCGGCCCGCTCGCCTGGTTGGTCGGCCTGTTTGGCCTGGTCGGTCGGGTCGCCTGCCGGCTCGCTTGCTCGGCTCGGCCCGCTCGGCCCGTCCGGCCCGTCCGGCCCGTCCGGCCCGTCCGGCCCGTCCGGCCCGTCCGGCCCATCCGGCCTGGGCCGGTCCGTCCGGCCTGGGCCGGTCCGCGTCGTCGCGGACGCTGCCGCCGTCCCGAGGACGCTTCTGCGGCATGCTGCTTGG
Source organism: Streptomyces sp. NPDC029014 (assembly GCF_055564695.1). Lineage (NCBI taxonomy): Bacteria > Bacillati > Actinomycetota > Actinomycetes > Kitasatosporales > Streptomycetaceae > Streptomyces > Streptomyces sp. NPDC029014. Next base: position 40,616 of record NZ_JBVHVT010000030.1, on the reverse strand, counting down.
GGCTGCTCTTGCTGCCGCTGGCCCCGGGGCCGCTTCCGCAGTCGCGGTCTGAGATGGCTTCTGCTGCCGCTGGTCTGGGGCCATTTCCCCCACCGGCCGGTTTGCGGCCGCTGTCGTTGGTTTGCGCCGCTGCTGTCGCGCTGCTGCCGGGTCCGACTGTCTGCCCCGCTGGCGCGATCCGGTCCGCCAATTCCAGCCTCGCCGACGTTTGAGGCGCGGGGGTCCGGGGGCTGGCCCCCGGCAGCGGCGGCGTGGCCGAGCCTCGGCATGCGGCTCCGCCCAGACCTGAATCAGCCTCGCCGGCGTTTGAGGCGCAGCGGTACGGGCCTCCGCCTCCGCCCCGCGGCCCAGCCGCGCTCGGCTTGCCGCCCCCCGGCGGGGTCGGAGCCCGTACGGGGGCTCCCCGGCAGCCCATTGTCCTCCCGGTTCGGGCCGGCCCCTCAAGGGCGCTCCTGCGTCGCGTCGCTTCGCGATGGCCTTCGGCCACCCTTGACCGACCGTCCCGCCCCGGAATGCCAAAGAGCCGCCGGGGAGCCCCCGAAGGACGGCCAGGGGGACGGGTCGAGAGGCGGCCCCGTCAGGGATGCGGGGCGCCCGCTCCGGCCTCGTGCCGGATGTCGGGGCGCGGGGCGGCCGGCGAGCAGGCGGCCGCGGCCGGGGTTCGGGCCGCGCTTCGCCGGGGCCAGGGGTTGGCGCGCGGGCCCGGGGCCTTATCGTGGACCCGGACAACGAAACCGCACGTCACGAAGACAAGCCGCTCCAGCGCAGCAGCGGCCCGCAGATCCGCCGCATCAGGAGCCGCAACCGCCATGGCACACCCCGCCTACCCTGTAGGACTCCGCCTCGCCGGCCGGCGCGTCGTCGTCATCGGCGGCGGCCAGGTCGCCCAGCGCCGGCTGCCGGCGCTGCTCGCGGCCGGTGCCGACGTCGTTCTCGTCTCGCCGTCCGCGACCCCGTCCGTCGACGCGATGGCCGAGACCGGTGAGATCCGTTGGGAGCGCCGCCGCTACCAGGACGGCGACCTCGCAGGCGCCTGGTACGCGCTGATCGCCACCCAGCACCGCGAGGTCAACGAGCAGGCCTCCGCCGAGGCCGAGCGCGAGCGGGTCTGGTGCGTCCGCGCCGACGACGCTTCCGCCGCCACCGCCTGGACGCCGGCCACGGGCCGCGTCGAAGGGGTCACCGTGGCCGTGCTCACCGGGAACGACCCGCGGCGTTCGGCCGCCGTGCGCGACGCCGTGGTCGAGGGGCTCCGCGACGGCTCCCTCACCGCCCCGGCGCACCGCGGCCGGCAGCAGGCCGGTGTGGCGCTCGTCGGGGGCGGGCCGGGGGACCCGGACCTGATCACCGTGCGCGGTCGGCGTCTGCTCGCCGAGGCGGACGTCGTCATCGCCGACCGGCTCGGGCCGCGCGACCTGCTCGACGAACTCCCGCCGCACGTCGAGGTGATCGACGCCGCGAAGATCCCGTACGGGCGCTACATGGCCCAGGAGGCCATCAACAACGCCCTGATCGAGCACGCCAAGGCAGGCAAGGCCGTGGTCCGGCTCAAGGGCGGGGACCCGTACGTCTTCGGGCGGGGCATGGAGGAGCTCCAGGCGCTCGCCGAGGCGGGGATCGCGTGCACCGTGGTTCCCGGGATCTCCAGCTCCATCTCCGTGCCCGCGGCCGTCGGGATCCCCGTCACGCACCGGGGCGTCGCGCACGAGTTCACCGTGGTGAGCGGGCACGTCGGGCCCGACGACCCGCGGTCCCTGGTGGACTGGGCCGCGCTGGCCCGGCTGACCGGCACCCTGGTGATCCTCATGGGGGTCGACAAGATCGGCTTGATCGCGGAGGCCCTGGTCCGTCACGGCCGCCCGGCCGACACCCCTGTCGCCGTCGTCCAGGAGGGCACCACCGCCGCCCAGCGGCGGGTCGACGCCACGCTGGCCACCGTCGGCGAGCGGGTGCGGGCCGAGGACGTCCGGCCGCCCGCCGTCATCGTCGTCGGCGACGTCGTACGGGTCGCTGAGACCGGCCCCACGCCCCCGACCCACTGAACCCCCGCCGCCCGACAGGGGCGTTGGCACCACACCCAGGACAAGGCAGTATCACCCTGTGGCTGATCTCATCACCGTCGAGGACCCCGACGACCCGCGCCTGCGCGACTACACCGGCCTGACCGACGTGGAGCTGCGGCGCCGCCGCGAACCCGAGGAGGGCCTGTTCATCGCCGAGGGCGAGAAGGTCATCAGACGGGCCAAGGACGCCGGGTTCGAGATGCGCTCGATGCTGCTGTCCGCCAAGTGGGTCGACGTCATGCGGGACGTCATCGACGAGCTGCCCGCCCCGGTGTACGCCGTCAGCCCGGAGCTCGCCGAGCGGGTGACCGGCTACCACGTGCACCGCGGCGCCCTCGCCTCCATGCAGCGCAAGCCGCTGCCGGAGGCGGCCGAGCTGCTGGCGGGGGACGGGGCCGGACAGCGCATCGCGGTCTTCGAGGGGTTCGTCGACCACGCCAACCTGGGCGCCGCCTTCCGCAGCGCCGCCGCCCTCGGCATCAGCGCGATACTCCTGTCCCCGGACTGCGCCGACCCGCTCTACCGGCGGGCCATCAAGGTGTCCATGGGATCCGTCTTCTCGGTGCCGTACGCCCGCCTCGACTCCTGGCCGGCCGACCTGGAGAAGGTGCGCGAGGCGGGCTACCGCCTGCTGGCCATGACGCCGAGCCCCAAGGCGACGCCGCTCGACCAGATCCCGCCGGAGCGCTTCGAACGCTGCGCCATCATGCTGGGCTCGGAGGGGCACGGCCTGTCGACGCACGCCCTGCGCGCCGCCGACGAATGGGTCCGGATCCCGATGGCCGAGGGCATCGACTCCCTCAACGTCGCCGCGGCCTCCGCAGTGGCCTTCTACGCGACCCGCCCCCGGGCCTGACCGTCAGAGCTTCTGGGCCGCGGCGATGCCGAGGGCCACGATCAACGTCACCACGACGAACACGATCAACCGCTGCCGCATCAGCCGAGGGTCCGGCCGGGTGGGCCGCCGCCCCGCCCCCGTCGTACGCGGGGCCGGACGGCCACCCGTGGTACGACCGGCGGTCGGCCGGGACGACGGCCCGCCCGGGTTCCGCGGCGAGGACGGCCGCGAGGACGGGCCCTCCACCGCACCCCGGACGGCGGCCCTGCCCGCCGCCTGCGGGGTCGGCGTGCCGCCCGTGCGCCGCTCCCGCCGCTCCCCGCGGTCGTCCGGATACGGCTGCGGCAGCCGCCCCGTGGGCCGGTCGGGCCGCGGCACCCGCTGCACCGGCGGGCGCCCGTCGGACAGGCCCTGCGCCTCGCGGGCGGCGATCTCCTTCAGCCGCATCGACAGCTGCAGCGTGGTGGGCCGGTCCTCCGGGTCCTTGGCCAGGCAGGCCCGTACGAGCGGTGCGAGTGCGTCGGGGACGCCGACCAGGTGGGGTTCCTCGTGCACCACGCGGTAGAGCATGACCTCGGAACTGCCGTGCCCGAAGGGGGAGTCGGCGGTCGCCGCGTACGCGAGGGTGGCGCCCAGCGCGAAGACGTCGGTGGCCGGCGTGACGGCCGCGCCGCGCACCTGCTCCGGCGCGAGGAAACCGGGGGAGCCCACGGCGGTGCCGACGTGGGTGAGGGTGCTGGCGCCGGTGGCCCAGGCGATGCCGAAGTCGATGATCCGCGGCCCCTTGGGCGACAGCAGGATGTTCGACGGCTTGAGGTCCCGGTGCACTACCCCGGCCTCGTGGACGGCGACCAGGCCCTCCGACAGGGCGGCGCCGATCGCGGCGATCTGGGCGGCCGTGAGGGGGCCGTCCTCGGCCACCTTGTCGTGCAGCGACGGCCCGGGCACGTACTGGGTGGCGAACCACGGGCGCTCGGCCTCCAGGTCCGCGGCCACCAGGCGCGCCGTGCACCCGCCGCGGATCCGCCGGGCGGCGGACACCTCGCGGGCGAAGCGGGAGCGGAACTCCTGGTCCTCGGCCAGGTCGGGCCGGATCACCTTGAGGGCGACGCGCTGCCCGCGCCGGTCGGACCCCAGGTAGACCACACCCATCCCGCCGGCGCCGAGCCGCCGGTGCAGCCTGAACGAGCCGACGACACGCGGGTCCTCGCGCCGGAGCCGCATCATCGCCATGTCCACCCCGCTGCCCGGTCGTCCTGTTGACGTGGCACAGCTTACGGACGATCCGGCACGAGCGCTCAGAGGCCGCGCCCTCGCCCCCGTAACCGATCCTCTGTGCGGCGACGCCCACTTGAGGGTGTCTCAGCACCGGGTGGGGTGCGTCGCCACTGAGGGGATGAGTCGTCAAACCGCCCTCGGGTCAAGGAGGTTGGAGTTCCCGCGTGCTCGGCGGGGAGTGCTGCCCGGCGGGCGGCGGGACCGTGCGCGGGGCGTGTGAGCCGGGCGGCCGTCCAGGTGTCCCGTACGCCGACACGCGTGTGCGGGGAGTGACGGAAGTGAGCGAATTCACTACCCTCCGGTCATCTTTCGCGATCAAGCCCGGCTGCAGCCCCGTGCCGCCCCCTCCGGGAGATCCCCCATCCCGCGGGTGAAGTCTCCACCCAGCGGAGTACGCCGGAGGCGCCCCGTCATCCTCCTGGAGGCCCTCCAATGGGTACGAGGGCAGGACGCCGCGCCACCCCCGCCCCCCTTATGTTGAGGACATGCGGCGGGCGGAATTCTCGTCCCCCGAGGTCCCGGGCCCGCCGCAGCCAGACGACAGGGGCGAGGACCATGGCGGACACGGCACGGCACGGACGCAAGGCCTTCGCGTTCCACGCCCACGAGTCCGGTACGCGCCACCCGCTGGTGGCCGCGGCCATGGTCATCCCCCTGGCCGCCCTCCTGCTCTTCCTCTTCGGAGGCTTCGACCAGGTGGCGGCACAGGCGTCGTCCGTGGGCGTGATGCTGGGGCGCTGAGCGGCGCCCCGGGTCCGGGAGAGCGGCCCGGACCGGGACATCGGCCCGTCGAACCCCGTGGGGACGGGGGAGCGGCGGACGGCAGGTGAAGGGTGCTGCCCGTGCGACTGGGGAGTCGCACGGGCAGCACGCTCACGCATGCCCGGAACGCCGGAGGACGTCCACGAACGCCCCGCACGACCGCGTCATGCCGGCCGCCTTTTCGTAACCTGCTCCCGAGAGGGCGAGTGACGACCGTTCGGGAGCCGCGATGAACCAGGAGCACGCCGCCCGGCGCCTCGGGAAGGGCTCCGTGCCCGCCCCCGCGGCGCCGCTGCCCGCCGCGCTGGCCGCCTACGCCACCGGCGAGCCCGCGGCCCCGTACGAGCTCCTCGCCGACCGGGAGGACGGCACCGTCGTCCGCTGCGGCGGCATCGTCGCCAAGGCCCACGCCGCCGACAGCGACTGCGACGACCTCGCCGTCCGGATGCGGATCGCCGCCGACCGGGCACTCGCCGGCGTCCTGCTGCCCCCGCTCCGCCCCGGGGCGGACCTGCTGCGCGGCCGCCCGGTCTCCCTGTGGCCGTACGGGGTCCCGGTCGACCCCGGCCTCCCCGAGGCCGCCCCCTGGGAGGCCGCCGCCCGGTTGCTGGCCGCCCTGCACCAGGTGCCGCTCGACGGGCTCCCGGGCCCGCTCCCGCCCATGCGCGGCCCCGCCAAGCTCTCCCGCGCCCTCGGCCGGCTCTCCCGCGCCGCCTCCGCAGAACACCACGGCCACCGTTTCGAACCGGGCCTCGGCCCCGCAGTGGTCCGGGACGCCGCCCGGGCCCTGCCCGCCTGGGTGCGCGGGACGGCCCCGGCGCCGCCGGGCGGGGTCCTGTGCCACGGGGACCTCCACCTGGGCCAGCTGGTGCGGGGCGGCGCCGCCGACGGCTGGCGGCTCATCGACGTCGACGACCTGGGCGTCGGGACACCGGCCTGGGACCTGGCCCGGCCCGCCGCCTGGTACGCGGCCGGGGTGCTCAGCGCCGCCGCCTGGAGCCGGTTCCTCGACGCCTACCGGGCCGCCGGGGGGCCGGCCGCCGGGCCGCCCGGCCGCGATCCCCGGCCGGCCCTCGACCTCGCGGCCCGCGCCCTGACCGTGCAGACCGCCGCCCTCGCCCTGGCACGTTCGGCCGAGAACCGCCGCCGACTCGACGACGTGGAACGGCTGATGGTGGAGTCCTGCGCCCGGATCGCCGCGCTCCCACCCGACACGGCGGCCCGCGCCCCGGCGCCGCACTAGCCGGGCCGCGCACCCCTCCGGCGGAATCCCCGGGTGGAAACGCGGAAGCCCCGGCCGTCGAGACGGCCGGGGCTTCCGGTCGGTGCGCGATACTGGGATTGAACCAGTGACCTCTTCCGTGTCAGGGAAGCGCTCTCCCGCTGAGCTAATCGCGCGGGCTCCACGGCTCGAAAGCCGCAGGTCAAACAGGTGTTGCAGGATACTGCGTGCGCGATACTGGGATTGAACCAGTGACCTCTTCCGTGTCAGGGAAGCGCTCTCCCGCTGAGCTAATCGCGCGGGGGACCCGAAGATCCAGTGGACGATACTGGGATTGAACCAGTGACCTCTTCCGTGTCAGGGAAGCGCTCTCCCGCTGAGCTAATCGTCCTTGGAGGTGGAGACGGGATTTGAACCCGTGTAGACGGCTTTGCAGGCCGTTGCCTCGCCTCTCGGCCACTCCACCTCGGAGTTGCGGGGGTTCTCGGGAAGATCCCCCACCTCAGAGCGGACGACGAGACTCGAACTCGCGACATCCACCTTGGCAAGGTGGTGCTCTACCAACTGAGCTACGTCCGCACTGTCACCCTGTTCGCTCCGGGGTTCTTCCCCTTCGCTCCCTGGCGACGTGTTGAACTCTAGCGGATTCCCGGGCCAGCTCAAAAACGCGTTTCCGCAGCGTGCTGCCACCCGATCACCACCGGTCACCCGCCGGACACCTCCACGGCGGCTTTCCGCCACCGGTCATAGACTCGCAGCCGTGCACGACCTGCTTCCCCTGGCCCGCTTCGGCGGCCTCCTCGCGACCGATCTCCGCGACGTCACGAGCGACCCCGCGGCCCTCGACTCCTCCGGCTTCTGGGCGGTCGCCGCAGACTTCGAGGGCCGTCTGGTCTGCGCGCGGTTCGGCGACGTACGCCCCGCGCCCGTCCCCGAGCCCGTCCCGGGCGCCTGGCGCGGCCCCGCCGCCGACGCGTGGTCCTCCTCCCTGGACCGGGACGCGTACACGGCCGGCGTCCGCCGCATCCGCGCGCACATAGCCGCCGGCGAGGTCTACCAGGCCAATCTCTGCCGCGTGATGTCCGCACCGCTGCCCGATCCGGACGGCGCCGACGTGGACGCCCTGACGGCGCTGCTCGCCCGCGGCAACCCGGCCCCGTACGCCGGAACGATCCGCCTCCCGGCGCACGGCGTGGAGATAGCCACCGCCTCCCCCGAGCTGTTCCTGCGCCGGGCCGGGCACCACGTGGAGTCCGGCCCGATCAAGGGCACCGGCCGCACCGCGGCGGACCTGCTGCCCAAGGACCACGCCGAGAACGTGATGATCGTGGACCTGGTCCGCAACGACCTGGGCCGGGTCTGCGCCACCGGCTCCGTCACCGTCCCCGAACTGTGCGCCGTCGAGGAGCACCCGGGTCTGGTCCACCTCGTCTCCACCGTCAGCGGGGAACTGGCCGACGGCGCCGGCTGGCCGGAACTGCTCGCCGCGACCTTCCCGCCCGGCTCCGTCACCGGCGCGCCCAAGTCCTCCGCCCTGCGGATCATCGAAGCCCTGGAGACCGCCCCGCGCGGCCCCTACTGCGGCGGCATCGGCTGGGTCGACGCCGACCACGGCACCGCCGAACTCGCCGTCGGCATCCGCACCTTCTGGATCGACCGGCAGGCCCCCGGCGGCCCGCGCCTGCTCTTCGGCACCGGCGCCGGCATCACCTGGGGCTCCGACCCGGACCGCGAATGGGCCGAGACCGAGCTCAAGGCGGCCCGGTTGCTGCGGGTAGCGTCGGGGCAGCATGCGGTGACATCCACCCCTGGCTGAGCGGAGGGATCGTACGGTGATGATCTGGCTCGACGGCGCGCTGCGGGACGCCGAAAGCGCGCGGGTGTCCGTGTTCGACCACGGGCTGACCGTCGGCGACGGCGTGTTCGAGACCCTGAAGGCGGAAGGGGGCCGGGTCTTCGCCCTCACCCGCCACGTGGAACGGCTGACCCGCTCCGCCCGCGGCCTCGGCCTGCCCGACCCGGACCCGGACGAGGTCCGCCGGGCCTGCGAGGCCGTCCTCGACGCCAACCCCATGCCGCTCGGCCGGCTGCGGATCACCTACACCGGGGGGCTCTCGCCGCTCGGCTCCGACCGCGGCGACTCCGGACCCACCCTGGTCGTCGCCGTCGGCGAGACCACCCGCAGGCCGGACACCACCTCAGTGATCACCGTGCCCTGGGTGCGCAACGAGCGCTCCGCCGTGGCCGGGCTGAAGAGCACCTCCTACGCGGAGAACGTCGTCGCGCTCGCCGCCGCCAACAAGGCCGCGGCCTCCGAGGCCCTGTTCGCCAACACCCTCGGCCGGCTCTGCGAGGGCACCGGCTCCAACGTGTTCGTCGTCCTGGACGGGGAACTGCACACCCCGCCCCTGTCCTCCGGCTGCCTCGCCGGGATCACCCGCGCCCTCGTCGTCGAATGGGCCGGTGCCAAGGAGACCGACCTGCCCTTCGACGTACTGGACCGCGCCGAGGAGGTTTTCCTGACCTCCACCCTCCGCGACGTGCAGGCCGTCCGCCGCATCGACGGCCGCCCGCTCGCCGCGGCCGCCCCGGGACCCGTCACGACCGCGGCCATGCGGACCTTCGACGCGCGCGCCGCCGACGACCTCGACCCGTAGCCGACCCGCCCCCGGAGCACCCCGCCCCGCAGCGGCCGCACGGCCCGGAAATCCGCTGTGCACGCGCCCGCGGGGCGGGTAGAACCACAAGGATGACCACCACCCTGCGGCCCAGCGGGCCGCTCCAGCAGGGCGCCGGCGGCGCCCGGTCGCGCCCCTACGAGATCCGGGTCAACAGCAGGCGCGTCGGTGCCCTGCTCATCGCCTGCGACAGCCCCTTCGGACCGGAGGTCGGGGAGATCCGCGACCTGGCCGTCGACCCGCCCGACCGCGGCCGGGGCCGCGCCACCGTCGCCGCGCTCGCCGCGGAGGAGGTCCTGCGCGGCTGGGGGTGCCGCCGCATCCGGGCCGTGGTGCCCGCGGGGTCGCCGGGCGGGATCCGCCTGGCCGAGGCCCTCGGGTACGTCGAGTACAGCCGCAACATGGCCAAGGAACTCCCCGACGGCCCGCCCGCACTGCCGGCCGGGGTCCTCGGCCGGGCGATGACGGCCGCCGAGTACGCGCAATGGCTGCCCAGGGCCGTCCAGGGCTACACCGAGGACATGATCAGCCGCGGCATGCCGGCCGAGGCCGCCCGGGCCAAGTCGGAGGACGACCACGCCCGCGGCCTGCCCCAGGGACCGGCCACGCCCGGCACGCACCTCCTCGTCCTGGAGGCCGCGGGGGCGCCCGTCGGCACGGTCTGGGTGGGACGGAACGAGGAGGGGGCCTACGTCTACGACGTCGCGGTCGGCGAGCAGCACCGCGGCCGCGGACACGGCCGGGCCCTGATGCTGCTCGCCGAACGCGCCGCCGTCGGCGCGGGCGAGCGGACCATGGGGCTGCACGTCTTCTCGGGGAACGTCCCCGCCCTGCGGCTCTACGAGTCCCTCGGCTACCGCCCGACCGGGCTGAACTACACCAAGGACCTGATCTAGCCCCGGCCCCCGGCCCCCGGTCCGCGGTTCCCGGCTCCGGCCGGCTTCCGCTAGCTCGCGCTCTCGGCGAGCAGCCGGTCCGCGATCTCCTCGATGCGGGCGCGCAGGCCCTCCTGGCTCTTGCCGCCGTCCAGGCGCTCGCCGCCGATCACGTACGTGGGCGTGCCCGTCACACCGATCGCCTTGCCCTCGGCGTGGTCGGCGTCGACGATCAGGATGTGCCGCCCGTCGATCAGGGCGGTGTCGAACTCCTCGGCGTCGAGACCGAGTTCACGCGCCACATCGAGCAGCACGGCCTCGCCGCGCTCGCCCAGCTCCGCGGTGCGGGCGAGGACCGCCTCGGCGTACGGCCAGCCCTGCCCCTGCTCGGCCGCCTCCTCGGCGGCCTGCGCCGCGGCGAAGGCGTGCTTGTGCTTCTCCAGCGGGAAGTGGCGCAGCCGGATGTCCAGCCGGCCGCCGTAGCGGGCCCGCAGGGCGCGTACGTCGTCCAGAGCGCGGTGGCAGTCCGAGCACTGGAGCTCGCACCAGACGTCGAGGATCACGGAATCGGTCATGCGGACAGTCTCCCAGCCACCGGCCCCCGGTGGCGCCGCCCACCCCCTGAGGAGGAGGCGGACCCCGAGATGTCCCGGAGATCCGGCGCGGCGCCGTCCGGCGCGTGGCCCCGCCGGCGGCGCCCGGTGCAGGATGGATGGGGACGGAGAACCGCCCTGACGGCACTGCCCTGGAGGACCGCATGCTCGCCGAGACCATATGTTCCGCGCTGGCCGCGGCAGGCCTGGGCATCGCCGCGGTGACCGCCTACCGCAAGCGCTTCCGCACGGCCGCGCGGATCGCGGCGTACGCCCTGGTGCCGGCCGGGCTCGTGCTGACCGGCGCGGTGGCGTGGGCCTCCGACATCGTCTTCAAGCCGACCGTGTGGGCGGGCTTCGGCGTCCTCGCGCTCGCCTGGGCGCTGTTCGCCGCCACGCGTGCGGTCGAGCGCCGCGGCCTCGGCAAGGCGGGGCAGAAGGAACCGGCGGCCGCGAACGCCGGCGAGCCCGGGAAGGCCCCGCGGGCGGCCCGGGGGAGCGCCGCGCGGGACGCCGTCGCGCCCACCGCGTCCGCGCCCTCACTCGGGCAGGCGGCGGCCCGGCCGAAGCCCGCGTCCGACGACGACTTCTCGGACATCGAGGCGATCCTGAAGAAGCACGGAATCTGAGCCGCCGCACCCGGTTTGCCGCGCGGATGACGAGAAGGGGTGAACTCCCGAGCGAACGCACGCGTGTTGGGGGCACGGCCCCGGTGCGCTGGGCCATCATCGCCCCGACATGCTCGAGACATCGCAGGGTGAGCCGACGGTTCCCGCGCCGGCCGCGGCTCCCGCCCCCGTTGCCGAGGAGCCGCGAGGCTGCCTCTTCGCGCTTTCCCAGCCACCCCTGATGATCTTCCTAGGGGTGATCGGCACCCTGCTGCTGCTCGCCGCCGTGCACGACCTCTTCCTGCTCTGACGCCCCGGCGTCGGCCTCCTTGCGCCGCGCCCGGTACGCCGCCACGTGCAGCCGGTTCCCGCAGGTCCGGCTGTCGCAGTAGCGCCGCGAGCGGTTGCGGGACAGGTCCACGAAGGCCCGTCGGCAGTCGGGGGCCTCGCAGCGGCGCAGTCGCTCCTGCTCGCCGGAGACCACGATGAAGGCCAGCGCCATGCCGCCGTCCGCCGCGAGGTGGTCGCCGAGCGAGGCGCCGGGGGCGAAGTAGTGGACGTGCCAGTCGTAGCCGTCGTGGTTGGTCAACTGGGGGGTCGTGCCGGCCGTGGCGACCAGTTCGTTGACCAGTGAGGCCGCGGCGCGGGCGTTCGGCGCCGCGAAGATCTGGGCGAACTTGCCGCGGACGGCGCGCACGCCGGCCAGGTCGCGGGCGCCCAGGTCGCCGACGTCACTGATCTTGTACTCGCGGACGAACTCGCGCAGCGAACCGACGTCCGCGAGCCCGTCGGGCTGGTCCGCCTCGGCCGCGGTGTTCACCAGCGCGACGACGACGTCGAGCGCGCCACGGGTGTCGTGGGGGATCTGCACGGAACTCGCTCCCTGTGGCCGGGCCTGCGGCGACGGGCCGGTGCCGCCGCTTGGGGGCCGACTCTAGCCGCCCCCGGTCGCCGCCGGGAGGTGCCCCGGTGTCGGCGGCCGGTGCGGAGAAGTCGGCGGCCGGTGCGGAGAAGCACACCGGCGCCGCCCTCGCGGGAGGCTCCCGCGAGAACAGCGCCGGCACCGCCTATGTGGTTTTTCCCCAGCCCGCACCGTCGCCCCGAGTCGGACGGTGCGCAGTGGTCCCCGGCTGCCGCCGGGGCGCTCCCCGCGGGGGCTGGCTCAGCTCTCCGCCAGGATGTGCGAGAGCTCCTTGTCCAGGTCGAAGTGCCGGTGTTCGGTCCCGGGCGGGACCGCGGCGTCCGTGCGCTTGAGGAATGACTCGAGCGCCCGGGCGGGTGCTTCGAGCAGTGCTTCTCCCTCCGGTGAGCTCAGGGCGATGCAGACGACGCCCTGACCGTGGCTGCGGGACGGCCAGACGCGGACGTCCCCGGTTCCGGTGGGCCGGTGGAGACCCTCCGCGAGGAGGTCGCGGGCGAACACCCATTCGACCGTCTCCTCGGCGCCGGTGTGGAAGGTGGCGTGCACGGCGTAGGGATCGGCCGTGTCATACCGCAGGCCCGCGGGAACAGGCAGTGAGGACTCGCTCGACACAACGAGGCGCAGGTGCAGCTCGCAGCTGACCGTGGTGTTCATAAGCGCCAGGGCCTTTCGCTCAGTGTGCGCTCGGGGATTCGCACGTCGGCGAAATCGACATGCCACCTACGGTGCCGTTGTAAACCCCTCTGACCGTTTTGCGGACCTCTGGGTCCCTCGGACGGCGGATCCACACCGCCATACCCGTGTGCTTCCGGCTCCGGTAGATTCGGGCTCATGAATACGGGGAGTGACCGCGAGACCCAAGGGTCCGCAGCCGGCCAGCCCGGCACCGACGCCGGCGCCGAGAGCGCCGTGACCACCACCGAGAAGGCGCACGTGTCGAAGGCGCCCGCGTTCATCCGGCGCAGCCGCTCGCTGCACGTCAGCTGGCAGGTCGGCGTCTTCGTCGTCGGCCTCGCCGTGATCGCCGCGGGCGTGGCCATGCTCGTCCTGCCCGGTCCCGGATGGGTCGCGATCTTCGCGGGCCTGGCGATCTGGGCCACCGAGTTCGCCTGGGCCCACCTCGTCCTGGCCTGGACGAAGCGCAAGGTCACCGAAGCCGCGCAGAAGGCCCTCGACCCGAAGGTCCGCCGCCGCAACATCATCCTGACCACGGTCGGACTCGTGATCGCCGGCGCGCTGATCGGGTTCTACCTGTGGAAGTACGGCCTCACCATGCCGTGGGACCTCAAGGACCAGTGATGGTCAGGGAGCACCGCTGACATGGGGTAATGTTTGCGGTGTGCCCGGGCGATTAGCTCAGCGGGAGAGCACTTCGTTCACACCGAAGGGGTCACTGGTTCGAACCCAGTATCGCCCACCCGGACCGAGGGCCCGGAGACGTAGACCGTCTCCGGGCCCTCGGTGTTTTTCACCGGAACGGCCGCACGGCGGCGGCACCACCGGTGGCCGCCCACCCGCCCGGGCCCCTGGCGGCGGCCTCAGCGGAAGCGGCCCAGCGCGGCCCGGAGCCGGCGCGCGTCCCGCAGCCGCTTCTCGTACGTAGCCCCCACCACCAGGAGCAGCAGCCCCGCCAGGGCCGGCGGCAGCCAGCGCGGCAGCACCCCGACCACCTGCACCACGTACGGGGCCAGCTCGTGCAGGGCCACTGCGGCCAGGACCCCGCCCCCCAGCAGCAGCGGGGCCTGGAGCCTGCGGTGCGCGCCCACCAGGGTCACCGCGAGCGCCGCCGCGCCGAGCAGCAGCGGCCGCAGCCAGTACGGGTCCTGCCAGGCCTCGGCCAGGCCGGGCAGCAGCGTCGCCGCCAGCCCCGGCCCGTACGCCGTCCAGGACGAGGCCTCCGGGTCCCTGCGGCGGCGCAGCAGACCCACCGCCAGGGCCGCCACCGTCACCGGCAGCGTGTACGCCTCCGTCACCGTCACCCCGGACGCCCACAGCCGCAGCCACGCCGCCGCGACGCCCAGCACCGCCGCCGCCCAGCCCAGCCGGCGCCGCTCCGGCCGGACGGCCGCCCCCGCACAGACCACCGCGGCCAGCGCACACGCCAGCGACAGCACCGCCGGCTCCCGGGCCGCCACGGCGAGCGCCACCGCGCCCACCCCGGCCGCGGCCGCCTCCGCCGCCGTACGCACCGGGCCCCACCGCGGCCCCGCGGCCACCGGAGCCGCGGCCACCGCCAGCAGCGGCAGCGCCCACCAGGCCACCGGGAGCCCCGCCAGCGCGCACACCGCCGCCACCGTCGCCGCCGCGAACCCGACGGCGCACACCGCCGCACCCGCCCGCAGGTCCGCCGGGGCGCTGCGGAGCCGGGCCGCCGCGGCAGCCCCCGCACCGAGCAGCCCGAACACCGCGAACGTGGCCCAGCGCCCGTCCAGCGCGGCGAGGGCCACGTCCACGGCCCCCACCGCGGCACACACCGCAGCCACCCGCCCCGCACCACCGACGGCGACTCCAGCACCGGCGGCACCCGCGGAGCTCGCCGGGCCCGCGGCACCCGTCGCACCCGTCACACCCGTGTCGGCCGGGTTCCCGGCGGCGGTCGCCGTCCGCAGCGCGACCGCGGCGGCCGCCGCTGTGACCGCCAGCTGCGCGCCGAGCACCAGCGGCACCGGCAGGCCCCGGCCCATCGGCGCCGTGAACAGCCCGGCCCAGCCGCACACCACCGCGACCGCCCGCGCGGCCGCAGCCCCAGACACACCCGCGCCGGCCGTTCCCGTACCCGCCGTGCCCGGGCCCGGGCCTGCAGCGGCCGGGGCCGTCCCGCCCGGGCGGGACGGGGGCAGGAGACGGGCCGCGCACCATGCGGCCAGCGCTGCGATCAGCAGGGTCGCGACCGCGGGGGTGACCGGGCCGGACGCCGCCACCCCGGCCGGGACCGCCGGGGTCCACGCCTCCCGGGCCACGTCCACGCGCGACAGGAGCGGCCCCAGCGTCGACGCCAGGCCCCACACGGCGGCCCCCGCCGAAACCACGGCTCCCGCCCGACCCAGCCCGTGCCGCACCGCCGCCGGCAGTGCGCCCACCGCGGCCGCGCCCAGCAGCGGCAGCGCGAGCAGCAGGCACACCGCCACCGGCCAGCCCGTCGCCAGCTCCGGCCGGACCGGGCCGGCGAGCGCCGCCACCGCCGCCAGGCCGCCCGCCAGCGCGGCGCCCGACGCGGCCGGCACCCGCCAGGCCACCGCGACGCCCAGCGCCGCGCACCCCGCGGCCAGCAGCGCGGGACCCACGGCGGCGGCCGCCGTCGCCGCGGTCAGCAGCTCCGGCAGCGCGCACAGCAGCGCCCCGGCGCCGCACACCGCCGCCAGGACCCACACCGCCGGAACCGTCCGGGCCGCCCGTGCCCACCGCCGTGCGGCGAAGCCCCCGCACACCGCCAGGACGCAGTCCAGGACCGCGGTCCCCAGCAGTGCCCAGCCGAGCCCCACCGGGTCCTGATCCGCGGCGAGCGCCGCCAGCGGCAACGGGAGCTGCACGGCGAGCACCGCCCCCGCGGCCGGGACCACCAGCCTCGCCAGCGTGACCGCGTACACCGCCCACACCACCGCCAGCACCGCCGACGCCGCGGCCGCGTACCCCGTACCGCCGGTGCCCGGCAGGGCCACCGCGCGCACCGCGTACGCGTCCAGCACCGTCAGCAGCAGCCCGACCGCCGCCACCGACTCGGCCGTCGACCGCAGCCCGCGCCGCAGCAGCAGCGCCGGCGCGCCCAGGGCCGCCCCGGTCACCACGCCGAGCACCGCCGAGCGCCCCCCGATCCCCAGGGAACCCCAGCTGACCAGGGTGAACGCCAGAGCGGCCACCGCCAGCAGCACCGCACCCAGCGTCAGCAGCACGTTCTGCGCACCCGGGCCCGAGGCCTCCGCCGCACGCACGGGCGGCGTGACCGGCATTCCGGACGGCGCCACGGCCGGCACCGCGAACTGCAGCAGCCAGGCCCGACGGTCCAGCAAGTACCCGCGCCTGGCATCGAGTTGCGCCAGCTCACGGTCGATCAGCGCCAGCTCCTGGGCGGGCGGCAGGGGCATGTTCATGCTCGGAGTGTGGCGCCGGTCACGCCCCCGGGGCATGGGTGCACGTACTCATTTCCGCGCTGAGTACGCCCCGAGCACCTGCCCCGCACGCCAGACTGAGGGCATGGACCGCAGCAGCCGCGCCCGGTGGAGCCGCTACCGCTTCCGCAGCCGGTGGGACCTCGACGCCCCGCCCGCCCACGTCTACGCCGTACTGGAGCAGGCCGACGACTACGGGACCTGGTGGCCGCAGGTCCGCGGGGTCGAGCGGATCGACGAGCACAGCAGCGCCCTGCGCATACGCTCCGTTCTCCCGTACGAGATCCGGATCACAGCCGCCGAACTACTGCGCGACCCTGGGCACCGGATCCTGGAGGCCGCCCTGCACGGCGACATGGAGGGCTGGGTCCGGTGGACCGTCCGCCCGCACCCGCGGGGCGGCGGGACACGGGTGCTCTACGAGCAGGAGGTCGAGCTGCGGCGGCCGCTGCTGCGCCGGCTGTCCCTGCCCGCGCGACCGCTGTTCCGGCTCAACCACGCGCTGATGATGCGGGCCGGACGGCGCGCCCTCGCGGCCCGACTGGCGCCCGGTGCGGACGCGGTTTGAACCAGACCCCGGGGCTCTTGTATTGTTCAGTGCGTTCCCGGGCGATTAGCTCAGCGGGAGAGCACTTCGTTCACACCGAAGGGGTCACTGGTTCGATCCCAGTATCGCCCACCGGGAGAGGCCGGTCCGTCGTACGACGGACCGGCCTTCCGCATTCCTGACCGTCTCCGACCGTCCCCGGCCGTCCCGCACTCCGCCCGCCTCACGCCGCCGTCGACACCTCCGGCCGCAGCGGCCAGTGCGGGTCCACCGCCTCCGGCGTGCCCTGCCGGGCGAACCACGCCTGCAGCCCGCGCGCCTGTGCCGCGTGCCACACCGCCTGCAAGGTGTGCAGTTCGGCCGGCGTGAGCCGCTCCAGCCGGCCCGCGAACCGCCGGCCCACCGCCCGTACGACCTCCAACGAGGCCAGCGCGTCCGCCGCCGCGTCGTGCGCGCCGTCCAGCTCTATCCCGTAGTGCTCGCACAGGTCCGTCAGCGTCCGCCGCCCCTTGCGGTACCGGTCCAGGTGCTTGTCCAGCACCCGCGGGTCCAGCACCGTCAGCGGCCGGTTGTCCAGGTACCGGGCCAGCGAGGACGCCCGGTGCCGGCGCAACTCCCGGTCCAGCAGGGTCAGGTCGAACGGCGCGTTCATCACCACCACCGGGCGGCCCGCGACCTGCTGCTCCGCCAGCGCCCGGGCTATCTCCTCCACGACCGGCGCCGGCCACCGGCCGTTGTGCTGGAGGTACTCGTCCGTCAGGCCGTGCACTTCCGTGGCCCCCGACGGCACCGGCACCCCTGGATTGACCAGCCAGCGCGTCTGGCGGACCCGGCCGCCCGCGCACTCCTGCACGACGAGAGCGGCGGACACGATACGGTCCTGCTCCACGTCCACCCCGGTCGTCTCCGTGTCGAATGCGGCCAGCGGGCCCTCGTACCAGCGTGTCATGGCGAACTCCTCGTCCCCGATCGGCAGATGGGGCGTACGTCGAACACGCCACCCTTGCCCGAATCCGTGATACCCGGCCCCTTTGCGCCGTACGCCGTTTGCGGCCCGCCCGCTGGGGAGACAACCTTCCTGGGGGACCGCACACATGACCGGCCGTCACCCCACCCGCTCTCATCCGGCCACAGCCCGCAAGGGCACGGGGAGCATCCGGCCATGGCACTCACACAGCCCGAACCGGGCGGGATGCTGCAGGGGCGCACGGGTGCGCGCGACGAGGCGCGCCCCGCACCACTGCGCGGCACACTCGCCACCACCGCCTGCATGGAGACCCTCCAAGTGGGATACCTGCACGCCGTCGCGGCCGCCGCCGGCTGCTCGCTGTCCCAGCCCTTCCCCGACAACGGCATCGACTGGCAGGTCAGTCACGGCGCACCCGAGCACGTCGTGGACGACGAGGTCACCATCAAGGTGCAGCTGAAGGCGACCTACCAGGTCCAGCCCGAACCGCCAGGCCCCTCCTTCGCCTTCACCCTCGACAACGAACACCTGGTGAAGCTGGCCCGCACCCCGGTCGCCGTGCACAAGATCCTCGTCGTGATGATCGTCCCGCGCGAGCGCGACCGGTGGCTGTCCGCCGGGCACGACCGGCTCGACCTGCGGCACTGCTGCTACTGGACCAACCTCGCCGGGCACCCCGTGACCGGCCGGCGCCGCACCACCGTCCGGATCCCCACCACACGGATCTTCGACGACCGCGCGCTGTGCGAGATCATGACCCGCGTCGGGTCGGGAGGGACACCTTGATGCACCGTCCGCCACCGCGCCTCGAACCGCCCGCCGCCCTGCAGGAGTTCGGCGACCGCACCGGCCCGGGAACCCTCCCCGACCCCGCAGGGGTCGACCCGGCCGTCTTCGGCGCCCTCCTGCGCCGGAACGGCTGGCAGCGCCGCGGCGGCGCAGCGGGACGCTACGGGCGCTGGACACCGCCCGCGCCCAGCCCGGCGGCCCGCACGGCCACCAGCATCCTCGTCCCGGAGTCCCGCACCTTCCCCGACTGCACCGACCTGCTGGAGGAGGCGCTCGCCGCGCTCGCCCACGGCGGCCTGCCCTGCGCCCGCGAGGTGCTCCACGGGCTGAGCGTCCCCAGCGACGAGATCCGCTGGGAGCGGCAGAACCCGCAGGTCCCGCGGACCCCGGGGCGCAACCAGCGGCCCCTGACGGTGGAGGACCACCTGCGCGCGGCCGCCCACGCCCTCCTGCTCGCCGGGGCGCTCGCGGCCCGGTCCACCGCCGGCTACTACGGGGCCCGGCACCGCCGCCAGGCCGAACGGGACCTGGACGCGGTGGTCGCCGGGCCGTCCTCCGCCGGAGGCCGGCTCACCGCCTACCTGCCCGTCGCGGGTGGCCGCGGCACCGTGACCCGGCTGCACCACGCCCTGCACGCGGCCCGCGAAGCCGTGGACTACCGGCGCACCGCCGGCGGGATGGAGGCCTTCGACGCGGCGGTCCAGGCCGGTGTCAGCCGGGAGCTCGCCGACGCTCTCATCGACCTCGTCAGCGGGTCGGAGGGGGCCCGGATCGCGCTGGCCTGGGCGCCGGCCGCCGGAGCGCCGGCCGGGTGCGCGGCCCGCCCGGAACCGGTGGAGTTCTCCCCGGGCGACCTGCCCGCGCTCCGCGAGGCCTCGGCCCGCTACACCCGGGACGAGCCCTCCGTCCCCGTACAGATCACCGGCACGGTGGTCCGCATGCGCCGCACCACACCCGCGGTCGGCGGGGCGGTCCGCCTCCAGGTGCTGTCCGGGGCCGACGTGCCGCAGGTGCGGATGGCCCTGGACGAGCGGGCGTACCGGGTGGCCGGGCACGCGCACCTCGCCGGAGTGCCGATCAGGGTCACCGGCTGGCTCCAGCGCCGGGGCGGCTTCCGCCGCGTCGCCGAGATCACCGACGTGCGGGCCGTCCCCCTGGACGAGGCCCAGCGCGACCGGCTGATCAAGTCGATGGACGAGTCCCTCGACCCGTCGGACGTCCTGGCCGCGGAGGACTAGGCGGAGGACCGGCCGGAGGGCCGCGCGGAGGACGCCCCGGCCGCGGAACTTGTGCGCGGAGCGAGGGTGAACGAGGCCATGACCAGGCCGGGCACGGGGGAGAAGTCCGCCCCGCGGACGAAGCCGAGGCGCTCGTACAGGGACACCGCCGGGGCGTTCGCCGCGCCCGTCGACACCGTGACCGGCCGCTCGGCCGGCGCCTCCGCCAGCAGCGCCCGCAGCAGCAGCGAGGCCACGCCCTGCCGGAAGAAGGCCGGGTCCACACACAGCCGGTCCACGCACACCGAGCCGTCCGGCTGCCGCTCCCAGGCCACGAACCCGGCGAGCGGCCCGTCCTGCGCGCCCTCCTCCGCTCTCGCTGCGCCGAGCCAGCGCAGCGGCCGCGCCCGCAGCTCGGCGAGGCCCTCGCCCAGTGCCGGGATGCCGTCGAAGCCGATCAGCTCCGCCTCCACCGCGTACGCCGCCCGGCCGATCCGGTGCACGGCGGCCGCGGTCGCGTCGTGGCCCAGGTCCAGGGGCCGTACCGGCCAGGTCGTCGTCGCCATGCCCCCACGCTAGCGAACGCGTGTTCACGCCGTGCGCAGGAACGGGCATAACCGTTTCGCGGGCGGGCCGCCGCTCTCGGTACGATTCAGACGCGCAGCGTTCGCTGCCGCATCCCTTCAGTCAGGAGAAACCGGTGTCAGACGTCCGTGTGATCATCCAACGCGATTCCGAGCGGGACGAGCGCGTGGTGGCCACGGGCACTACTGCCGCCGACCTCTTCGCCGACGAGCGCACCGTGATCGCCGCGCGCGTGGCGGGCGAGCTCAAGGACCTCTCCTACGCGGTCCAGGACGGCGAGACCGTCGAGCCCGTGGAGATCTCCTCCCCGGACGGCCTCGACATCCTGCGCCACTCCACCGCCCACGTCATGGCGCAGGCCGTGCAGGAGCTCTTCCCCGAGGCCAAGCTGGGCATCGGCCCGCCGGTCCGGGACGGCTTCTACTACGACTTCGACGTCGCGAAGCCCTTCACCCCCGATGACCTCAAGGCCATCGAGAAGAAGATGCAGGAGATCCAGAAGCGCGGCCAGAGGTTCTCCCGCCGCGTGGTCACCGACGAGGCGGCCCGCGAGGAGCTCGCCGACGAGCCCTACAAGCTGGAGCTCATCGGCATCAAGGGCTCCGCGTCGACCGACGACGGCGCGAACGTCGAGGTGGGCGCCGGCGAGCTGACCATCTACGACAACCTGGATGCCAAGACCGGCGAGCTGTGCTGGCGGGACCTGTGCCGCGGTCCCCACCTGCCCACCACCCGCAACATCCCGGCGTTCAAGCTGATGCGCAACGCGGCCGCCTACTGGCGCGGCAGCGAGAAGAACCCGATGCTGCAGCGCATCTACGGCACCGCCTGGCCGTCGAAGGACGAGCTGAAGGCCCACCTCGACTTCCTCGCCGAGGCCGAGAAGCGCGATCACCGCCGCCTCGGCACCGAGCTGGACCTCTTCTCCATCCCGGACGAGATCGGCTCCGGCCTGGCCGTCTTCCACCCCAAGGGCGGCATCATCCGCCGGGTCATGGAGGACTACAGCCGCAAGCGGCACGAGGAGGAGGACTACGAGTTCGTCTACTCGCCGCACGCCACCAAGGGGCAGCTGTTCGAGAAGAGCGGTCACCTGGACTGGTACGCGGAGGGCATGTACCCCCCCATGCAGCTCGACGGTGGTACCGACTACTACCTCAAGCCCATGAACTGCCCGATGCACAACCTGATCTTCGACGCCCGCGGGCGCTCGTACAGGGAACTGCCCCTGCGGTTGTTCGAATTCGGCACCGTGTACCGGTACGAGAAGTCCGGCGTGGTCCACGGCCTGACCCGCGCCCGCGGCTTCACCCAGGACGACGCGCACATCTACTGCACCCGTGAGCAGATGGCGGAGGAGCTGGACCGCACTCTCACCTTCGTGCTGAACCTGCTGCGCGACTACGGCCTGACCGACTTCTACCTGGAGCTGTCCACCAAGGACGAGACCAAGTTCGTCGGCTCGGACGAGGCGTGGGAGGAGGCCACCGCCGTCCTCCAGCAGGTCGCCGAGAAGCAGGGCCTCCCGCTGACCCCGGACCCGGGCGGCGCGGCCTTCTACGGCCCGAAGATCTCCGTGCAGGCGCGCGACGCCATCGGCCGCACCTGGCAGATGTCGACCGTCCAGCTCGACTTCAACCTGCCGGAGCGCTTCGACCTGGAGTACACCGCGGCCGACGGCTCCCGCCAGCGCCCGGTCATGATCCACCGCGCGCTGTTCGGCTCCATCGAGCGGTTCTTCGCGGTCCTGCTGGAGCACTACGCGGGCGCCATGCCGCCGTGGCTCGCCCCGGTCCAGGCCGTCGGCATCCCGATCGGCGACGCGCACGTCGAGTACCTGCAGGAGTTCGCTGCCGAAGCGAAGAAGAAGGGCCTGCGGGTCGAGGTGGACGCCTCCTCCGACCGCATGCAGAAGAAGATCCGGACCTGGCAGAAGCAGAAGGTCCCGTTCATGATCATCGTCGGTGACGACGACATGGCCGCGGGCACCGTCTCCTTCCGCTACCGCGACGGGTCGCAAGAAAATGGCATTGCGCGTGACGAGGCACTGGCCAAGCTCGTTGACGTGGTGGAGCGTCGAGTCCAGGTGTGACCTGCTCCCCGTGTAAGCGGGGGTGACCCTAGGCGAAGCGGTATCTCGCGGTACCTCTTGTTCCCCGCGCCAGCGGGGCTGAAGCCCCCGGGAAGTCTCACTTCCCGGGGGCTTCCCCGTTCCCCGGGGGCCTCTGCTCGTCCTGTTCGAAGACCTGGACCAGCCATGACGAGAACGAGCCCGTCACCGCGCCCAGCAGTGCCAGGCCGAAGGCCATCATGAACGCGGCGATCGTGCGGCCCATCGTCGTCACCGGGACCACGTCCCCGTACCCGACCGTCGTCAGCGTCGCGCATACCCACCAGACCGAGTCCCCGAAGGTGACGATGCTCGCCCCGGGGGCGTACCGCTCCTGCTGGTACACCGCCAGGGCGCCGGCGAAGCCCAGGAGCACGGCAGCCGTCCCGGCGTACGCGACCACCCGCTGGTACAGGTCCATGCGGGGCTTGTCCCGCCTGCGCTGCAGGGCCATGTAGATCTGCACCAGCCGCAGCGGGCGCAGCAGCGGCAGCAGCAGGACCAGGGTGTCGAGCCAGTGCGACCGCAGGAAGCGCAGCGCGCGCAGGCCGCTCAGCCGCATCCGGACCAGGTAGTCCACGAGGAAGCACAGCCAGGTGCCGCCGATGACGACGAGCGCGAGCGTGTGCAGCCATTCCTCCGCCGATGGGACGAGGACGTGGACGGCGTAGGCGGTGAGGTAGAGCATCGAGGCGATCAGCAGGGGTACCTCGGTGAGGTCCTCCCAGCGCTGCCTGCGCTCGGCCGATACTTCGTGCATCCGGCCAGGATCCCCGGCGTCGGGGGGATCTCCGCCCCGACGACACGCCGCGCCACGACAAGGTCATATGCTGCATGACATGACGACTCAGCCGGAGCAGCAGAACGGCGTCGGGACGCAGGACTCGTTCCAGCGGCTGTGGACGCCCCACCGCATGGCCTACATCCAGGGCGAGAACAAGCCCACCGGCCCGGAGGCCGGGGACGGTTGCCCCTTCTGTGGGATCCCGGAGATGTCCGACCGGGACGGCCTGATCGTCGCGCGGGGCAAGCACGTCTACGCCGTGCTGAACCTCTACCCGTACAACGGCGGCCACCTGATGGTGGTCCCGTACCGGCACGTGGCCGACTACACGGAGCTGGACGCGGCCGAGACGGCCGAACTGGCCGACCTGACCAAGCGGGCCATGGTCGCGCTGCGCAAGGCGTCCGGGGCACACGGCTTCAACATCGGCATGAACCAGGGCTCGGCGGCGGGCGCGGGCATCGCCGCGCACCTGCACCAGCACATCGTGCCCCGCTGGGGCGGGGACACGAACTTCATGCCCGTCGTCGGCCACACAAAGGTGCTGCCGCAGCTGCTCGCCGACACCCGGCAGATGCTCGCCGACGCCTGGCCGAACGACTGAGGCGAAACGGTTCGGGTGGGTACGGGAGCCGGCCGCGGGCCGCCTCCCGTGCCCCGGACCCCGTACCCCGAATCCCGCCGGGCGCCGCTACGCGTCGTAGGCGTCGGCCTTGCGCGGGGACGCGTCCTGGACCAGGCCGCTGACGATCATCGAGCGGTTGCCGAAGCGCTCGATGTCGACGCCGTTCTCGTCCAGGACCCGCATCGCGGCGGCGTGGACGGCGCGCAGCACCGGGGTCGCGGCGCGCAGTGCGTCGTCGGCCATGAAGCGGTTGCGCCACGGCTGGCCCGCCCACACGTGGCGGGCGCCGAAGGGCTCGGGCAGCACCAGCTTGCCGCCGAAGTACTCCAGCAGCGGCGGGTACCAGGTCAGCGGGGCCCGGACGGCGAGCCGGACCACTTCCTGGGCGTCGATCAGCGGCAGCGGGCGTTCCACGGTCTCCCAGAACCGGATCGACTTGGGCACTTCCACCACGGGCGCCTTGGACTTCGTGCCGAACAGGCCGTGGACCGGGCCGAGGGCGTGGCCGGTGACCTCCACGCGCAGCGTCTTGTAGAGGACGGTGACGGTGACCAGCATGGTGATCACGAGCTGGCCGTCCCACAGGGGGTACTGGATGCCCAGGTAGTGCCGGTTGCCGCCGCTGAACTGCTGCTCGTTGCAGATGCGGGTGATCTCGTGGGGCTTGACGAGGAAGGTGTCCACGTCCGCGCCCGAGGGGCGGGTCACCTCGGCGGCGCCTTCGCCGACCGGGGCGACGATCCAGTGCTGGACGGACGCGGGTGGGAGTCCGCCGGTGTGCAGCGGGCCGCGCTCCAGTTTGCGCAGTTCGGTGTCGATGGCCCTTATGACGTCCCAGCTGCGGAACGGGTGGATGTCCGCGCCCTCGGTCTTCGGGGTCAGTTCCTCGGCGAGCTGCCAGCTGCCCCAGCGGGTGCCCATGCCGAGGATCCCCTTGGGGCCGGCGTAGAAGACCGCGTTGCTGCGGTTCTCGGCGGTGAGCTTGGCCAGTGCGTGGCGCAGGTCCTCGCGGGCCTTCTCGTCGGGGTTGCCGGGCACCGCTTCGGGGATCTTGGCGCCGATGCCGTCGCCCGAGAGCAGGCCGTCCCAGCGGGAGCGCAGGTCGGCGGCGGTGGACTCGCAGATGCGGCGGGCGAGGAACCAGCCGAGCGCGGGGACGATGATCATGCCGCGCAGGTAGAGGCCGAGGAAGCCGTCGAACGGCAGCCGGAACATCATGACGGCTGCGAGGACGCCGATGCCGACGAGGACGAGGGTGCTCATCCAGGAGGCGTACTTCTCGCTGCCGAGCAGGCTCTTGCGGAGCTGGAACAGGCCCAGCCACAGCAGCAGGCCGGGGAGGAAGACCACCCCGGCGACCAGCATGATCAGGCGCAGCTTGCGGTCGCGTTCCTTGCGGATGTGGGAGGCGGCCAGGCAGTGTTCCACGACGGTCTGCGGGTCGGCGCCGAAGGACTGGATGATCGGCTTGCGGCCGCCCGGGAGGGTCCGGGCCTCCACGGCGCGGCAGAAGGCCTCGCCGAGGTTCGGTTCGAAGAGGGAGATTCTCGGCGGCTTGACGGTGGAGGAGTGGTACTCGTTGTTCGCGTCGAGCAGGGAGGACAGTTTGGTGTCCTTCCCCCCGTCGCGGTAGGCCGCCGAGGCGAGGGCGTTGGTCGCGGCGGTCTGGCCGCCACCGCCCTGGAGAGGGATCTGCGCCCCCGGCCTGAAGTCGAATCCGTCGTCCGCCACCGCTGCCCCCATCGCTGTGCGTCGTGCCGTCGTGCGCGGATGAGCCTATCGGCGTATCTGCCCCCACGGTCATGGGACAGGGAAATGCCGCCCGCCGCAAGCGGGTTGGTCGGGCGGCTCCCTGGCGCTACGTCAGAGTGCTTCCCTTCTCGAGCTGTTCGCGCACCTTGTCGGCGATGTGAGGGGGCATCGGTTCGTGCCGGGCGTAGGCGCGGGTGAAGCTGCCGGTGCCGTGCGAGACGGAGCGCAGGTCGATCGCGTAGCGGCTGATCTCGATCTCGGGGATGTCGGCGCGGACCAGGGTGCGTCCCAGGGCGGCCTGCTCGGTGCCGACGACGCGGCCGCGCCGGCCGGCGAGGTCGCTCATGACGGGGCCGACGTAGTCGTCGGGTACGAGGACGGTGAGTTCGGCGACGGGTTCGAGGAGGTGGATGGGGACTTCGGCGGCGGCCTCGCGCAGGGCGAGCGCGCCGGCGGTCTGGAAGGCGGCGTCGGAGGAGTCCACGGAGTGGGCCTTGCCGTCGCGGAGGGTGACCCGGATGTCGACGAGGGGGTAGCCGGCGGCCACGCCGCGGGCGGCCTGGTGACGTACGCCCTTCTCGACGGAAGGGATGAACTGCCGGGGCACGGCGCCGCCGACGACCTTGTCGACGAACTCGATGCCGCTGCCCGCCGGGAGGGGCTCGACCTCGATCTCGCAGATGGCGAACTGGCCGTGGCCGCCGGACTGTTTGACGTGCCGGCCCCGGCCGGCGGCCTTCGCGCCGAAGGTCTCGCGCAGGCTGACCTTGTGGGGGACCGGGTCGACCTGGACGCCGTAGCGGGTGCGCAGGCGTTCGAGGGCGACGTCCTGGTGGGCTTCGCCCAGGCACCACAGGACCAGTTGGTGGGTGTCCGGGTTCTGCTCCAGCCGCATGGTGGGGTCCTCGGCGACGAGACGGGCCAGGCCCTGGGAGAGCTTGTCCTCGTCGGCCTTGCTGTGGGCCTCGATGGCGATCGGGAGGAGCGGGTCGGGCATCCGCCAGGGCTCCATCAGCAGGGGGCCGTCCTTGGCGGAGAGGGTGTCACCGGTTTCGGCGCGGCCCAGTTTGGCCACGCAGGCCAGGTCGCCGGCGATGACCTGGGTGAGGGGGCGCTGCTGTTTTCCGAAGGGGGAGGTGAGGGCGCCGATGCGCTCGTCGACGTCGTGGTCCTCGTGGCCGCGGTCGGTGAGGCCGTGGCCGCTGACGTGGACGGTCTGCTCGGGGCGGAGGGTGCCGGAGAAGACCCGGACGAGGGAGATGCGGCCGACGTAGGGGTCGGAGGAGGTCTTGACGACCTCGGCGACGAGGGGGCCGTCGGGGTCGCAGGTGGCGGCGGGTCGTTCGGCGCCGTCGGGGGTGGTGACGGGGACGGGGGCGGTTTCGAGGGGGGTGGGGAAACCGCCGGTGATCAGTTCGAGGAGTTCGACGGTGCCGAGTCCCTGGCGGGCGCCGTCCGCGGCGGGCGCGGCCATGAGGACCGGGTGGAAGGTCCCGCGGGCGACGGCGCGCTCCAGGTCGTCGACGAGGGTCTTGATGTCGATGTCCTCGCCGCCGAGGTAGCGGTCCATGAGGGTCTCGTCCTCGCTCTCGGCGATGATGCCCTCGATCAGGCGGGCGCGGGCCTCCGCGATCTGTTCGAGTTCGCCGGGGGCGGGGTCGCGTTCGACGCGGGAGCCGCTGTCGTACTCGTACACCCGTTGGGAGAGCAGGCCGAGCAGGCCGGTGACGGGTGCGTGCCCGTCGGGCCCGGCGGGCCCGTACAGCGGGAGGTAGAGGGGGACGACGGCGTCGGGGTCGTCGGCGCCGAAGGCCTCCCCGCAGACCGAGGCCATCTGGGCGTAGTCGGCGCGGGCCGCCTCCAGATGGGTGACGACGATGGCGCGGGGCATGCCGACGGCCTGGCACTCCTCCCAGAGCATGCGGGTGGCGCCGTCGATGCCGTCAGAGGAGGAGACGACGAAGAGGGCCGCGTCCGCGGCGCGCAGACCGGCCCTGAGCTCGCCGACGAAGTCGGCGTATCCGGGGGTGTCCAGGATGTTGACCTTGATCCCGCCCCATTCGACGGGGACGAGGGAGAGCTGTACGGAACGCTGCTGGCGGTGCTCGATCTCGTCGTGGTCGGAGACGGTGGCCCCGTCCTCGACCCGGCCCGCCCTGGTCACGGCTCCGGCGGTGAGGGCGAGGGCTTCGACGAGCGTGGTCTTGCCGGCTCCGCTGTGGCCGACCAGCACGACGTTCCGTACGGACGAGGGCCGGTCGGCCGTCGGTGCCCTGCCGGCGGCTCCGGCTTGGTGTGATGTGGCTCCCATGATGCTCGTGCCTCCCGGGGTGACGGTGAGGAGGTGATCGGCGTCCTTCGAGCTTTGCACCGGCGTCACTCTGCGTCCATATGTAATACGCGCCGCCGTCCGGCGCACGGCGGGCGCGTGGCCGGACCGGTCCCGGCCGATCGCCCGGCACGAAACCGGTGGGTGCGCGGGTATGTCGCCCCGGGCCGCTGGCTACGATGGGCCAGCCGGTGGCCGACGGGGCCGTACGGCCCACCGACCCTCCGGGAAGGCCATGCTGAACAAGTACGCGCGTGCGTTCTTCACGCGTGTTCTCACGCCATTCGCCGCTTTTCTCCTCCGGCGGGGGGTGAGCCCGGACGCGGTCACGCTCATCGGCACGGCCGGGGTGGTGGCCGGGGCCCTCGTCTTCTTCCCGCGGGGCGAGTTCTTCTGGGGCACGATCACCATCACCCTCTTCGTCTTCTCCGACCTGGTGGACGGGAACATGGCCCGCCAGGCCGGGGTCTCCAGCCGCTGGGGCGCCTTCCTCGACTCCACCCTCGACCGGGTCGCCGACGCGGCGATCTTCGGTGGTCTCGCGCTCTGGTACGCGGGTCTGGGCGACGACAACGTGCTGTGCGCGGTGGCGATCTTCTGCCTGGCCAGCGGCCAGGTCGTCTCGTACACCAAGGCCCGGGGCGAGTCGATCGGCCTGCCGGTGGCGGTCAACGGGCTCGTCGAGCGCGCCGAGCGGCTGGTGATCTCGCTGGTCGCGGCCGGGCTGTCCGGGCTGCAGACCTTCGGCGCGCCCTCGTGGCTCGGCGTGCTGCTGCCCGTCGCACTGTGGGTGGTGGCGGCCGGCTCGCTCGTCACCCTGATCCAGCGCGTGGTCACCGTGCGCCGGGAGGCCGCCGAGGCCGATGCCGCGGCCGCCGCGTCCGGGCCGGGTGCGGCCTGATGGGCGCGGCACAGGACCGCCTGGTCGACGGGCTGTACGGGCTCGGCTGGGCCGGCGTGAAGAAGCTGCCCGAGCCGGCGGCGGTGGCCCTCGGCCGGCGGATCGCCGATTTCGCGTGGCGGCGCCGCGGCAAGGGCGTGCTGCGGCTGGAGTCGAACCTCGCCCGGGTCGTGCCGGAGGCCGGGCCCGAGCGGCTGCGGGAGCTGTCGCAGGCGGGCATGCGCTCGTACATGCGGTACTGGATGGAGTCGTTCCGGCTGCCGGCGATGGACCCGGCGCGGTTCGGCACCGACGTGTCCATCAAGGACGACCACATCCTCAAGGAGGCCGTCGCCTCCGGCCGCGGGGTCGTCGTCGCCCTGCCCCACCTGGCCAACTGGGACCTCGCCGGCGCCTGGGTCACCGGGCACC
Source organism: Streptomyces sp. NPDC029014 (assembly GCF_055564695.1). NCBI lineage: Bacteria > Bacillati > Actinomycetota > Actinomycetes > Kitasatosporales > Streptomycetaceae > Streptomyces > Streptomyces sp. NPDC029014. The sequence goes on along the minus strand of NZ_JBVHVT010000030.1, from coordinate 11,654 downwards.
TCGGCATCCCCTTCACCACCGTCGCCGAGCGGCTGAAGCCCGAGTCGCTCTACGACCGCTTCGTCGCCTACCGCGAGAGCCTCGGCATGGAGGTGCTGCCGCACAGCGGCGGCGCCGCCTTCGGCACGCTCGCCCGCCGGCTCCGCGCCGGCGGCCTGATCTGCCTCGTCGCCGACCGGGACCTGTCCGCGTCCGGGGTCGAGGTCGACTTCTTCGGTGCGACCGCCCGGATGCCGGCCGGACCGGCCCTGCTCGCGCAGCAGACCGGCGCGGCCCTGCTGCCCGTCACCCTGTACTACGGGGACGCGCCCAAGCTGTGCGGCCGGATCCACCCCGAGGTGGAGGTCCCCGGCACCGGGACCCGGACCGAGAAGACCGCCGCCATGACGCAGGCGGTGGCCGACGCCTTCGCGCAGGGCATCGCCGACCACCCGCAGGACTGGCACATGCTCCAGCGGCTGTGGCTGGACGACCTGGAGGAGCGCTCCGAGTGAAGATCGGCATTGTCTGCCCGTACTCGTGGGACGTGCCCGGCGGCGTCCAGTTCCACATCCGGGACCTCGCCGAGCACCTGATCCGCCTCGGCCACGAGGTGTCGGTGCTCGCCCCGGCGGACGACGAGACCCCCCTCCCGCCGTACGTGGTCTCGGCCGGGCGGGCGGTGCCGGTCCCCTACAACGGCTCGGTGGCCCGGCTGAACTTCGGGTTCCTGTCGGCGGCGCGGGTGCGGCGCTGGCTGCACGACGGCGTCTTCGACGTGATCCACATCCACGAGCCGGCCTCGCCGTCGCTGGGACTGCTCTCCTGCTGGGCCGCCCAGGGCCCGATCGTGGCCACCTTCCACACCTCCAACCCGCGGTCCCGGGCCATGATCGCGGCGTACCCGATCCTCCAGCCGGCGCTGGAGAAGATCAGCGCGCGGATCGCGGTCAGCGAGTACGCCCGGCGCACCCTCGTGGAGCACCTCGGCGGGGACGCCGTGGTGATCCCGAACGGCGTCGACGTGGACTTCTTCGCCTCTGCCGAGCCGAAGGCGGAATGGGCCGGGCGGACCCTCGGGTTCATCGGGCGCATCGACGAGCCGCGCAAGGGCCTTCCGGTGCTGATGGCGGCGTTCCCGCGGATCGCTGCGGAGTGCCCCGACGTCCGGCTGCTCGTCGCGGGGCGCGGCGACGAGGAGGAGGCAGTGGCCTCCCTGCCCGCAGAGCTGCGCTCCCGCGTGGAGTTCCTCGGCATGGTCTCGGACGAGGACAAGGCGCGGCTGCTGCGCAGCGTCGACGTGTACGTCGCCCCCAACACCGGCGGCGAGAGCTTCGGCATCATCCTCGTCGAGGCCCTTTCGGCCGGGGCCGCCGTCCTGGCCTCCGACCTGGACGCGTTCGCCCAGGTCCTGGACCAGGGTGCGGCGGGCGAGCTGTTCGCGAACGAGGACGCCGACGCGCTGGCCGCGGCCGCGGTGAAGCTGCTGCGCGATCCCGAGCGGCGGGCGGAGCTCAGCGCGCGCGGCTCCGCGCACGTGCGCCGCTTCGACTGGTCGACGGTCGGGGCCGACATCCTCGCCGTCTACGAGACCGTGACCGACGGAGCCTCGGCCGTCGCCACCGACGAACGCGTGTCCCTGCGGTCCCGGCTGGGCCTCACCCGCGACCCGTCGGCCTGATCCGGTCCCGCTGCCGTATCCGTTCCCGGTCCGGCCGTCGTTCCCGGTCCGGCCGTCGTTCCCGGTCCGGCTCTCGTTGCCGGACCGGCCGGCGGGCCCGGGGCCGGGGCGGAGCCCGGGGCGGGCCGGACGGTAGAGTCGCGGGCCGTGATCGAAACCCTTGTCTGGACCGCCCTGGTCCTCGCCGTCATCGGGGTCTACCTCAGCTGGACCGCCGGACGGCTGGACCGGCTCCACACCCGGATGGACGCCGCCCGCGCCGCACTGGACGCGCAACTGGTCCGCCGCGCCTCGGTGGTGGTGGAGGTGGCCACCTCCGGTGCGCTCGACCCGGCCTCCTCGATCGTGCTGTACGAGGCCGCGCACGCCGCCCGGCAGGCGGACGAGGAGCACCGCGAGGTCGCCGAGAGCGAGCTCAGCCAGGCCCTGCGCGCGGTGTTCGCCGACGCCGCCCAGGTGGAGGAGCTCAAGGCCGCGCCCGGCGGCGAGGCCGCCGCCGAGGACCTCGCCGCGGCCGTGCGCCGGGTGCCGATGGCCCGCCGCTTCCACAACGACGCCGTACGGGCGGCGCGGGCGCTGCGCCGGCACCGCAAGGTCCGCTGGTTCCGGCTGGCCGGCCACGCCCCGTTCCCGTTGGCCTTCGAGATGGACGACGAGCCGCCGGCGTACCTCGCGGACCGGCCGTAGTTGTACCCATTGGCCAAGTCGAAAGGAGCCACCGGCTCCTCATTGGCCCTTGCGGTGGCCTGGTCGGGAAGGGTTTGCTCGGCCAAGCACCTTTGCAGCGTCGTCTTCCCTTCGAGTGAGGTTCACCCGTGAGCACGCTTTCCTCCACCCCGCAGACCCCCGAGACCGGCACCGCGCGCGTCAAGCGCGGCATGGCCGAGCAGCTCAAGGGCGGCGTGATCATGGACGTGGTCAACGCCGAGCAGGCGAAGATCGCCGAGGACGCCGGTGCCGTGGCCGTCATGGCCCTGGAGCGGGTCCCCGCGGACATCCGCAAGGACGGCGGCGTGGCCCGCATGTCCGACCCGAACATGATCGAGGAGATCATCGACGCGGTCTCCATCCCGGTCATGGCCAAGTCCCGCATCGGCCACTTCGTCGAGGCCCAGGTGCTGCAGTCCCTCGGCGTCGACTACATCGACGAGTCCGAGGTCCTGACCCCGGCCGACGAGGTCAACCACTCCGACAAGTGGGCGTTCACCACCCCCTTCGTCTGCGGCGCCACCAACCTGGGCGAGGCCCTGCGCCGCATCGCCGAGGGCGCGGCCATGATCCGCTCCAAGGGCGAGGCCGGCACCGGCAACGTCGTCGAGGCCGTCCGCCACCTGCGCCAGATCAAGAACGAGATCGCCAAGCTGCGCGGCTTCGACAACAACGAGCTGTACGCCGCCGCCAAGGAGCTGCGCGCCCCGTACGAGCTCGTCAAGGAGGTCGCCGAGCTCGGCAAGCTCCCGGTCGTGCTGTTCTCCGCCGGTGGCGTCGCCACCCCGGCCGACGCCGCGCTGATGCGCCAGCTCGGCGCCGAGGGCGTCTTCGTCGGCTCCGGCATCTTCAAGTCGGGCGACCCGGCCAAGCGCGCCGCCGCCATCGTGAAGGCCACCACCTTCTTCGACGACCCGAAGATCATCGCGGACGCGTCCCGCAACCTGGGCGAGGCCATGGTCGGCATCAACTGCGACACGCTGCCCGAGGCCGAGCGCTACGCCAACCGCGGCTGGTAAGGCACCCCCGAAGATGAGCAACCCCCCCGTCATCGGCGTCCTGGCCCTCCAGGGCGACGTCCGGGAGCACCTGATCGCCCTGGCCGCGGCGGACGCCGTGGCCAGGCCGGTCCGGCGCCCCGAGGAACTCGCCGAGGTCGACGCCCTGGTGATCCCCGGCGGTGAGTCCACGACCATGTCGAAGCTCGCCGTCCTGTTCGGCATGCTCCAGCCGCTGCGCGAGCGCGTGCGCGCCGGCATGCCCGTGTACGGCACCTGCGCCGGCATGATCATGCTCGCCGACAAGCTGCTCGACGGCCGCGAGGACCAGGAGACGCTCGGCGGCATCGACATGATCGTCCGCCGCAACGCCTTCGGCCGCCAGAACGAGTCCTTCGAAGCGAAGATCGACTTCGCGGGCATCGAGGGAGGCCCCGTCGAGGGCGTCTTCATCCGCGCCCCGTGGGTGGAGTCGGTCGGCGCCGAGGTCGAGGTCCTGGCCACGTACGACGGCCACACCGTCGCCGTCCGGCAGGGCAACGTCCTGGCCACCTCCTTCCACCCGGAGCTGACCGGAGACGACCGCGTCCACGCCTATTTCGTCGACATGGTGCGCACGGGGCTGTAATCGACGCCCGGTAGGATCAGAGGCGAACACCATGTTGGTTACGCGAAGGAGACAGGCGGATGTCCGGCCACTCTAAATGGGCTACGACGAAGCACAAGAAGGCCGTGATCGATGCCAAGCGCGGCAAGCTCTTCGCGAAGCTGATCAAGAACATCGAGGTCGCGGCCCGTATGGGCGGTCCCGACATCGACGGCAACCCGACGCTGTTCGACGCCGTGCAGAAGGCGAAGAAGCAGTCCGTCCCGAACAAGAACATCGACTCCGCGGTCAAGCGCGGCGGCGGCCTGGAGGCCGGCGGCGCCGACTACGAGACGATCATGTACGAGGGCTACGGTCCCAACGGTGTCGCGGTGCTCATCGAGTGCCTCACCGACAACCGCAACCGTGCCGCGTCCGACGTGCGCGTCGCCATGACCCGCAACGGCGGCTCGATGGCCGACCCGGGCTCGGTCTCGTACCTGTTCAACCGCAAGGGCGTCATCATCCTGCCCAAGGGCGAGCTGAGCGAGGACGACGTCCTCGGCGCGGTGCTCGAGGCAGGTGCCGAAGAGGTCAACGACAACGGCGACACCTTCGAGATCATCAGCGAGGCCACCGACCTGGTCGCGGTCCGCACCGCGCTCCAGGAAGCCGGCATCGACTACGACTCGGCGGACTCCAGCTTCGTCCCGACCATGCAGGTCGAGCTCGACGAGGAGGGCGCGCGGAAGATCTTCAAGCTGATCGACGCGCTGGAGGACAGCGACGACGTCCAGAACGTCTTCGCCAACTTCGACGTCTCGGACGAGGTCATGGAGAAGGTCGACGCCTGACCGGCGTCCCCACTCCACAGCAGGTCAGACGGGCCGACGGGGAACACACCCCGTCGGCCCGCTGCGTTGTCGGTGCCACCCGATAGCCTGCACGCACAGGTGGACCGAGAAGGGGCGGGTGCAGTGCGCGTACTCGGCGTGGACCCGGGGCTGACACGCTGCGGCGTCGGCGTGGTGGAGGGCGTGGCCGGCCGCGCCCTGACCATGCTCGGCGTGGGCGTCGTCCGCACGCCGGTCGAGGCGGAGCTCGGCGACCGGCTCGTCGCCGTCGAGCGGGGCATCGAGCAGTGGCTCGACGAGCACCGCCCGGAGGTCGTCGCCGTCGAACGCGTCTTCAGCCAGCACAACGTCAGCACCGTCATGGGCACCGCCCAGGCCAGCGCCGTCGCCATGCTGTGCGCCGCCCGCCGCGGCATACCCGTCGCTCTGCACACCCCCAGCGAGGTCAAGGCCGCCGTCACCGGCACCGGCCGGGCCGACAAGGCCCAGGTCGGCGCCATGGTCACCCGGCTGCTGCGGCTCTCCGCCCCGCCCAGGCCCGCCGACGCCGCGGACGCCCTCGCCCTCGCCATCTGCCACATCTGGCGCGCCCCCGCCCAGAACCGCCTCCAGCGGGCGGTCGCCGCGCACTCCGCACGCCCGGGAGCCGGCCCTCTCGCGCCGCCGTCCGGACGGGCTCCCGCCGCGGCGCGCCACCCGAGAACCGAGAAAGGCCGTACCGCATGATCGCCTTCGTCACCGGCCCCGTGGCCGCCCTGGCGCCGACGACCGCCGTGATCCAGGTCGGCGGGGTGGGCATGGCCGTGCGCTGCACCCCGCGCACCCTCGCCGAGCTGCGCGTGGGGGAAGAGGCGCACCTGGCCACCTCCCTGGTGGTGCGCGAGGATTCGCTCACCCTGTACGGCTTCGCCGACGACGACGAGCGGCAGGTCTTCGAGGCGCTGATGACCGCCAACCGGGTCGGCCCCAAGATGGCGCAGGACATCCTTGCGGTGCACAGCCCCGACGCCCTGCGGCTCGCGGTGTCGACGAAGAACGTGAAGGCGCTGACCGCGGTGCCGGGCGTGGGACCGAAGAGCGCCGAGAAGCTCCTGCTGGAGCTCAAGGACAAACTGGGCGCGCCCGTGGGCACGCCAGGCCTGGTGGGGGCCCAGCGGGGTGCGGCCGCCGCCCGGCCGGCCCCCTGGACCGAACAGCTGCACGCCGCCCTCGTCGGCCTCGGCTACCAGGCCCGGGAGGCCGAGGAGGCCGTGGTGGCGGTGACGCCGCAGGCCGAGGCCGCGATCGCCGACGGCGGCTCGGCGCCCGTCCCGCAGCTGCTGCGAGCGGCCTTGCAGACCCTGAACCGCGCACGCTAGCGCTGTGACCGGAGGGGTTCACCGCGTTGCGACGCCCGGCAGACCTCTCGGGCACCCGCCCCGTGACCCCGACCCCGCCCCGTGACCCCGACCCCGCCCCGTGACCCCGACCCCCGCCCGCACCGCACCGCACCGAACCGAGAAGGCACATCCGTGAACTGGGACGACGAGACCGCAGCCGAGATCGCCGGCGCAGCGCCCGAGCGCCTCGTGGGCGCCGCCGCCGACGGGGAGGACAGCACGGTCGAGGCGGCCCTGCGCCCCAAGGACCTCGGCGAGTTCGTCGGCCAGGAGAAGGTCCGCCAGCAGCTCGACCTGGTCCTCAAGGCCGCCAAGCAGCGCGGCGCCACCGCCGACCACGTCCTGCTCTCCGGCGCCCCCGGTCTCGGCAAGACCACCCTTTCGATGATCATCGCCGCGGAGATGGGGGCACCCATCCGGATCACCTCCGGCCCCGCCATCCAGCACGCCGGTGACCTCGCCGCGATCCTCTCCTCCCTCCAGGAGGGCGAGGTCCTCTTCCTCGACGAGATCCACCGCATGTCCCGGCCCGCCGAGGAGATGCTGTACATGGCGATGGAGGACTTCCGCGTCGACGTGATCGTCGGCAAGGGCCCCGGCGCCACCGCCATCCCGCTGGAACTGCCCCCGTTCACCCTCGTCGGCGCGACCACCCGGGCCGGCCTGCTGCCGCCGCCGCTGCGCGACCGCTTCGGCTTCACCGGGCACATGGAGTTCTACGCCCCGGAGGAGCTGGAACGCGTCATCCAGCGCTCCGCCCGCCTCCTCGACGTCGAGATCGACACCGCCGGCGCCGCCGAGATCGCCGGCCGCTCCCGCGGCACCCCGCGCATCGCCAACCGCCTGCTGCGCCGCGTCCGGGACTACGCCCAGGTCCGCGCCGACGGGGTCATCACCCGCGAGGTGGCCGCCACCGCCCTCCAGGTCTACGAGGTGGACGCCCGCGGGCTCGACCGCCTGGACCGGGCCGTGCTGGAGGCCCTCCTCAAGCTGTTCGGCGGCGGCCCCGTCGGCCTGTCCACCCTGGCCGTCGCCGTGGGCGAGGAGCGCGAGACCGTCGAGGAGGTGGCCGAGCCCTTCCTCGTCCGCGAGGGGCTGCTCGCCCGCACCCCGCGGGGCCGGGTCGCGACCCCCGCGGCATGGGCTCACCTGGGACTCGTCCCGCCGCAGCAGGGCGGCGCCGGAACCGCCGGCCAGCAGGGCCTGTTCAGGGCGTGACGGCGCGGAGGTTCGCCCGGCCGGGAACTGCGGTGCCATGCTGGGCGTTGTTCCATCGGTGCGGACTCGCCTAGACTCCGCCGATGCCGACCCTTCGGGTCGGCGTGCCCACCCCCCGTAGAACAAGGCCGTCTCCCCGGCGGTCGTGCGAAGGATCTCCGTCCCGTGAATCTCGTGACATTCCTCCCGTTCATCGTGCTCATCGGGGCGATGATCCTGATGACCCGCTCCGCGAAGAAGAAGCAGCAGCAGGCCGCGCAGATGCGCGACCAGATGGCGCCCGGCACCGGTATCCGCACCATCGGCGGCATGTACGCCACGGTCAAGGAGATCGGCGACGACACCGTCACCCTTGAGGTGGCCCCCGGCGTCCACGCGATCTACGCGAAGATGGCGGTCGCCGCCGTGCTGGACGACGCGGAGTACAACCGCATCGTCCACGGCACCGAGGAGCCGGCCGACCACGACGACGCGCCCGTCGTCCCCGACGACATCTCCTCCCTGACCAAGGACGAGACCGAGCCGAAGCTCGACCTGGGCAAGAAGGACGCCGCCGAGGGCGACGAGCCGAAGAACGACAAGGGCGACGGCGAGGCCGGCGCGAAGTAGCACGCGCCCGGGGACCGCGACGGCGCCCGACCGGCCGCCGTGCGGTCCCCGCCAGTGATACTTCTGCGGGGGGCAGGGGTCCCCACCACACATTTTCGTGGCCGTCCGCGCGCTGACCGAAGCGCCGCCGGGCGGTTGGACAGGGAGATACGACAAGGTGGCAGCACCGAAGAAGGGCCGACGGCCCACGGGGGCTCAGGGGAGGCCGGGCCGCGCCCTGGCCATCATCCTGATCGCGATGGTGGCGCTCACCGCGGGGATGTTCCTCTCGAAGCAGACGACCCCCCGCCTGGGCATCGACCTCGCGGGCGGTACGACCATCACGCTCAAGGCGAAGAGCGAGCCGGGCAAGCCGGACGCGGTCAACGAGACCAACATGAACACGGCCGTCGGCATCATCGACCGCCGCGTCAACGGTCTCGGCGTCTCGGAGGCCGAGGTCCAGACCCAGGGCCGCGACCACATCATCGTGAACATCCCCAAGGGAGTGAACGAGCAGCAGGCCCGCGAGCAGGTCGGCACCACCGCCCAGCTCTACTTCCGCCCGGTCCTGGCGTTCGCCGACGGCGCCCCGGCCGCCCCCGCGGCCACGCCGAGCCCGTCCGCGAGCACCTCCGGTGCCCCCAAGGCCGAGGGCAACGCCAAGCCCACCCCGTCGTCCAGCGCCACTTCCCAGGGCCGCGCGGTCAGTGAGGCCCTCAAGGCCCCCGCCGCCACGGCCTCTCCCTCGCCCTCGGCGAGCGAGTCGAAGAAGGCAGACGACAACAAGGCCGCCCCGTCCCCCGTCCCGACCCCGTCGGGCGCGGACGCGGCCGCCGCCGACCTCCAGGCCAAGTTCGCCGCCCTCGACTGCACCGACGAGAAGCAGCGCGCCGCCGCCGGCAAGGGCGCCAAGCCCGAGGAGCCGACGCTCGCCTGCGGCCAGCGCGGCACCGCCTGGGGCAAGTGGATCCTCGGTCCGGCCGGTGTCGCCGGTACGGACGTCAAGGAAGCCAAGGGCGTCATCGACCCGCAGCGCGGTCAGTGGATCGTCACGATGCAGTTCACCGACAAGGGCGCCGACAAGTTCGCCAAGATCACCGGTGAGCTGGCCACCAAGCAGGCCCCGCAGAACCAGTTCGCGATCGTCCTCGACGGCAAGGTCATCTCCGACCCCTCCGTCAGCCAGGCCCTGACCGGCGGCAACGCCGAGATCTCCGGCGGCTTCACCCAGCAGTCCGCGCAGGACCTGGGCAACATGCTCTCGTACGGCGCCCTGCCGCTCTCCTTCAGCGAGGACAGCGTCACCACCGTCACCGCCGCCCTCGGCGGCGAGCAGCTCAAGGCCGGCCTCATCGCGGGCGCCATCGGCCTGGTGCTCGTCGTGATCTATCTGCTCGTGTACTACCGGGGCCTGGCGTTCATCGCCATCCTCAGCCTCGGGGTCTCGGCGGTCCTCACGTACACGCTCATGGCGCTGATGGGCAAGGGCATCGGCTTCGCCCTGAACCTGCCCGCCGTGTGCGGTGCCATCGTCGCGATCGGTATCACCGCGGACTCGTTCATCGTGTACTTCGAGCGCATCCGCGACGAGATCCGCGAGGGCCGCACCCTGCGCCCCGCGGTCGAGCGGGCCTGGCCGCGCGCCCGGCGCACCATCCTGGTCTCCGACTTCGTGTCGTTCCTGGCCGCCGCGGTGCTGTTCGTCGTCACCGTCGGCAAGGTGCAGGGCTTCGCCTTCACGCTCGGCCTGACCACCCTGCTCGACGTGGTCGTGGTGTTCCTCTTCACCAAGCCGCTCATGACGCTGATGGCCCGGACGAAGTTCTTCTCCAGCGGCCACCCGTGGTCCGGCCTGGACCCGAAGCGCCTGGGCGCCCGCCCGCCGCTGCGGAGCTCCCGCCGCCGCACCCCCGCCCCCGTCGACGCAAAGGAGGCGTGAGATGTCGAAGCTCGGAGACATCGGCGCCAAGCTGTACCGCGGCGAGGTCGGCTACGACTTCGTCGGCAAGCGCTTCATCTGGTACGGCGTCTCGATCCTGATCACCATCACGGCGATCGTGGGCCTGGCCGTCCAGGGCCTCAACATGGGCATCGAGTTCAAGGGCGGTGCCGTCTTCACCACCGCCAAGACGACCGTCTCGGACACCAAGGCCCGGGAGCTCGCCAAGGAGGCCTCCGGCCACGCGGCGATCGTCCAGAAGCTCGGCAACGGCACCCTGCGCATCCAGATCGCCAGCCTGGACACCAACTCCGCCAACGACGTGAAGAAGGAGCTGGCGGCCGGCCTGAAGATGCCGGAGCAGGACATCAACGCGGACCTGGTCGGCCCCAGCTGGGGCGAGCAGATCGCGAACAAGGCCTGGACCGGTCTCGGCATCTTCATGATCCTCGTGGTGATCTACCTGGCCATCGCCTTCGAGTGGCGCATGGCGGTCGCCGCGCTGATCGCCCTGATCCACGACCTCACCATCACCGTCGGCGTGTACGCGCTCGTCGGCTTCGAGGTCACCCCGGGCACCGTGATCGGTCTGCTGACGATCCTCGGCTACTCCCTCTACGACACCGTCGTCGTCTTCGACGGTCTGAAGGAGAGCTCGAAGGACATCACGAAGCAGACCCGCTACACCTTCGGCGAGGTCGCCAACCGCAGCATCAACGGCACCCTGGTCCGCTCGATCAACACCACGGTCGTCGCCCTGCTCCCGGTCGCCGGCCTGCTGTTCATCGGCGGCGGCTTCCTGGGCGCCGGCATGCTGAACGACATCTCGCTGTCGCTGTTCGTCGGCCTCGCGGCCGGCGCGTACTCCTCGATCTTCATCGCGACCCCCCTGGTCGTGGACCTCAAGGAGCGCGAGCCGGCGATGAAGGCCCTGCGCAAGCGGGTCCTCGCCAAGCGGGCCGCCGCGGCCGCCAAGGGCGAGTCCGTGGAGGACGAGGCGTACGACACCGAGGACGCGCCGCAGATCGTGGCGCAGGGCCGGGCAGCGGGGCGCCGGCGATGACCGCTCTGTCCCCCGAGGTCCGCGAGCTGCTCCTCAGCCGCATCAAGGACGTGCCGGACTACCCGAAGCCGGGCGTGATGTTCAAGGACATCACCCCGCTGCTCGCCGACCCGGCGGCGTTCGCCGCGCTGACGGACACCCTCGCCGGACTGGCCGCCCGCTACGGCGCGACCAAGATCGTCGGCCTGGAGGCGCGCGGGTTCATCCTCGCCGCCCCCGTGGCCGTCCAGGCGGGCATCGGCTTCGTGCCGGTCCGCAAGGCCGGCAAGCTGCCCGGGGCGACCCTCGCCCAGGCGTACGAGCTGGAGTACGGCACCGCCGAGATCGAGGTCCACGCCGAGGACCTGCGGACGGGCGACCGGGTCATGGTCATCGACGACGTCCTGGCCACCGGCGGCACGGCCCACGCCTCGCTGTCGCTGATCCGCCGGGCCGGTGCCGAGGTCGCCGGCGTCGCGGTGCTCATGGAGCTGTCGTTCCTGCCGGGACGCGAGCGCCTGGCCGATGCCCTCGCGGGCGCACCACTGGACGCCCTGATCGTCGTCTGACGACCGAACGGCGCAGCGGGGGGGGGGGGGGGGGGGGGGGGGGGGGGGGGGGGGGGGGGGGGGGGGGGGGGGGGGGGGGGGGGGGGGGGGGGGGGGGGGGGGGGGGGGGG
>NZ_JBVHVT010000029.1:0-95227 GCF_055564695.1 Streptomyces sp. NPDC029014 | reverse complement strand
GTTGAGGACGTCCCCCCGCGGCCCCACAAAAACCCCGACAGGGGGGGGGGGTGGGGCGGGGAGGGGGTTTTGTGGTAAAAGGGGGGGGGGGGGGTTTTTCCACGGAAACCCCCCCCCCCCGCCACTTCAGAGCGGGGACCGGGGACCGGGTCGGCCATCGGCCCCGCGAGGTTGGCGTCGGACCGCACGGTGTCACTCTCCTCGGCATCGGGCTCGCGATGAACAGAGCCTGCCATGCCACCGGGGCCGCGAACCAGCGGGGCCCGTACTCCTGTGGATGAATCCACAGATGTGGACAACTCCGTCCTCCCTCCGTCCCTGGAGGACCGAGGGGGCGCGGCCGCCCGGCCGCGCCCGATGATTCCGTGCAGCAGAGAGCGACGTTTCACGTGAAACACGATGCCGGGACGGACGCAACAGGCCCCTACGACACTCCCAAATCCGCACCTATAGGGCCCAACACCCCCGCAGAGGGGTACCGGGAGCGAGCCACAGGGCGTAGCTGCGGGCTACCGTCGCCGGCGCGAGCGCCCCACCCGGGCCGCCTTGGCCCGCTTGGCCGCGAACCGCACGCCGCCGGGGCTCTCCCCGACCTCGACCCGCACCACCGTCGACATCGGGTCCACCACACCCTCGCCCACCTGGAGCACGGAGGTCTTCACCACACCGAGCTTCGTCAGCGCGACCTTCGCCGCCGCCAGCTCCTCCTCGGCGGTGTCGCCCTTGAGCGCCAGCATCTCGCCGTACGGACGCAGCAGGGGCACACCCCAGGCCGCCAGGCGGTCCAGCGGGGCCACTGCCCGCGCTGTCACCACGTGCACCGGCTGGACCTTGCCGAGCATCTCCTCGGCGCGGCCGCGCACCACCGTGACGTGGTCCAGGCCCAGCAGCTCCACAGCCTCCTGCAGGAAGGTCGTACGCCGGAGCAGCGGCTCCAGCAGCGTGATCTTCAGGTCCCGGCGCACCAGGGCCAGCGGGATCCCGGGCAGGCCGGCGCCCGAGCCCACGTCGCACACGGTGACGCCCTCGGGCACCACCTCCGACAGGACCGCGCAGTTGAGCAGGTGCCGCTCCCACAGGCGCGGCACCTCGCGCGGGCCGATCAGGCCGCGCTGGACCCCTGCATCCGCGAGCAGCTCCGCATACCGCACAGCTTCGGGGAAAAACTCGCCGAACACCGCACGCGCCTCTTCCGGCGCCGGGGGAAGCTCCGCTGCGTCCGTCACGGGGGACCGTCCTTCCGTTTTGCGTACCGCGTGATCGTGAAAACGCACTGGTACTGCCAGGCTGACAAACATCGGCCCCGCCTGCGACACAGACGGGGCCGAACACTCGGGCTGGGGATCAGGCCGGGAGCACAACGACGAAGCGCTCCGGCTCCACGCCCTCCGACTCGCTGCGCAGACCGGCGGCCGCCACGGCGTCGTGGACGACCTTCCGCTCGAACGGGGTCATCGGGGCCAGCCTCAGCGGCTCACCGGACGCCTTCACGTCGGCCGCTGCCTTGGCGCCCAGCGCGGCCAGCTCCTCACGCTTCTTGGCGCGGAACCCCGCGATGTCCAGCATCAGCCGGCTGCGGTCCCCGGTCTCACGGTGCACCGCGAGACGGGTCAGCTCCTGAAGGGCCTCCAGGACCTCGCCGTCACGGCCCACGAGCTTCTGCAGGTCACGACCGCCGGAGTCGCTCACGATCGAGACCGAGGCGCGGTCGGCCTCGACGTCCATGTCGATGTCGCCGTCGAGGTCGGCGATGTCGAGCAGACCTTCGAGGTAGTCGGCCGCGATCTCACCCTCCTGCTCGAGGCGGGTCAGGGTGTCGCCACTCTCAGCGGCGGCGGTGGTGGTGCCTTCCGTCACGGGAGGGACTCCTTCTTACTTCTTGGAAGAGGGCTTGGAGGGCGTCTGACGCTGCGCCTTCGTCTGGCGCTTCGGCTGCTGCCGCTTCTGGGCGGCGCTGCTCGCCGCGTCCGCGTCCGCCGTGGCCACGGCGGACTTGATCACGGAACCGTCCGTCTGGGCGGCCAGGCCCTGCTTCGTCAGAGCTGCGATGAACTTGCGCTCGTTGTCGTTGCGGTCCGGGCCCTTGGCCACGATCGTGGCGACGATCTTCTTCTTGCCCCGACCCTTTACCTGCCCGTGCGTGCCGACGGACTTGAGCAGGCGCGTCAGGTACTGGTCCTGTGCCTTGCTGCCCGGCGTCGGGTTCTGGTTGATCACGTACATCTGCTGGCCCATGGTCCAGACGTTGGTGGTCAGCCAGTAGACGAGCACACCGACGGGGAAGTTGATGCCCATGACCGCGAAGATCACCGGGAAGATGTACATCAGCATCTTCTGCTGCTGCATGAACGGCGTCTTGACCGAGAGGTCCACGTTCTTCTGCATCAGCTGACGCTGGGTGTAGAACTGCGACAGCGACATCATGATGATCATGACCGCGGTCACGATCCGGACGTCCATCAGCGTGGCGCCGAGCGCCTCCACCTTCTCCGGGCTGTCCATGAACTTGGCCGCGATCGGCGCGCCGAAGATCTTGGCCTCACGGGCGCTGTCGACCAGCTGCTGGTCCATGGCGCCGATGGTCTTGCCATTGGCGATGTTCGCCAGCACGTGGTAGAGCGCGAAGAAGAACGGCGACTGCGCCAGGATGGGGAGGCACGAGGAGAGCGGGTTGGTTCCCGTCTCCTTGTACAGCTTCATCATCTCTTCGGACTGACGCTGCTTGTCGTTCTTGTAGCGCTCCTGGATCGCCTTCATCTTCGGCTGGAGCGCCTGCATGCCACGCGTCGCCTTGATCTGCTTCACGAAGAGCGGGATCAGGCAGATACGGATCAGGATCACCAGGGACACGATGGACAGGCCCCAGGCCCACCCGCTGTCCGGCCCGAAGATCGCACCGTACAGCGAGTGGAACTGGACGATGATCCACGAGACGGGTGTGGTGATAAAGCTGAACAGACTGGCAATCGTGTCCACTAATCAGGCTCCTTGAGCATTGCGAGATCTACGCAACGCAGTGCGCAGCTGCTCGTGCCAACGCGGGCGTTTACGAGGTGGGACATGATCAACGCCACCCGCGGACCACGGGTTGCACCGCAGGATCCGCCAGGCGGTGAGGACGGTCCCCTTCACCGCACCATGCCGGTCGATGGCCGTGAACCCGTAGCGCGAGCACGAGGGGTAATAACGGCACACCGGGCCGAGCAGCGGACTGATGGTCCACTGGTACAGCTTGATCAAAGCGAGCAGCGGGTACTTCATCGAGCTGCGCCTCCCAGGAGCCGCAGCAGAGCGGCATCCAGGTCCTTGGCCAGGTCCTCGAGGCCGGCATCACCCGATCCGGGCAATGCCCTCACCACCACCAGGCTACCGGCGGGCAGGCGGGAGAGCCGCTCGCGAACGAGATGGCGCAGACGGCGCTTCACCCGGTTCCGGACGACGGCACCACCCACGGCCTTGCTGACGACGAAACCCGCACGGGTCGAGGGAACTGTCTCCCCCGACCCGTGCGGGTCCATTGCGCCGCTTGTACGTAGGTGGACGACGAGGAGCGGACGACCGGCCCTGCGGCCTCGGCGTACCGCACTCGCGAAGTCCTCGCGCCGCCTCAGCCGATTTTCGGGAGACAGCACGACGTCACTACCTGCGTGACTTACGCGGAGAGGGCAGCGCGGCCCTTGCTGCGGCGGTTCGCCAGGATGGCGCGGCCGGCACGGGTACGCATCCGCAGGCGGAAGCCGTGGGTCTTCGCGCGGCGACGGTTGTTCGGCTGGAAGGTGCGCTTGCTCACTCGGGGGCTCCAGAGAATGAATCGTTGTGGCGGGACATCGCCTGGCTGTCACCGTGCGCCCACGAGGAAGCTCGCGTGTTCGCCCGAGTGGCACCGCTCAACGACCACAGTCAGTGATCCTCGCCCATCGGTAGGCAGGCGGCAGCAGCCATCGACAACTCGACCTCGTTACGGTACGCGCGGCTACGCCGTCCGGTCAAACCGCGGCGGTGCCACCCCGCACTGTGCACAGGCTGTGGACAACGACTTGAACCCTACCCGTCGCGCTGACTACCGTTGCCTGACCCCGGTTTTTTTGTCCCGACCGTCCCAAAGAACCACACATTCGTGGGACCCCCTGTGAGAGAGCGTGCCCTGTGGCTGACGTACCTGCCGATCTTGCCGCAGTGTGGCCACGGGTGCTCGAGAAGCTCCTGGGGGAAGGACAGCAGGCGGTCGAGCCGAAGGACCAGCAGTGGGTCGAGCGCTGCCAGCCGCTGGCGCTCGTCGCCGACACGGCGCTGCTGGCCGTCCCGAACGAATACGGGAAGCGTGTCCTCGAAGGCCGCCTCGCCCCGCTGATCAGCGACGCGCTCAGCCGCGAGTGCGGCCGCCCCATCCGGATCGCCATCACCGTGGACGACTCCGCCGGGGAGCCCGCGCCGCCGGCCCCGCCCGCACCGCAGCGCGGCGACGCCTACGAGCCGTACGGCGGCCAGCGCTCCGGCGGCCACACCGGCCCCGGCCCGGGCGACGACCAGCTGCCCACCGCCCGCCCCGCCTACCCGGACTACCAGCAGCCGCGCCCCGAGCCCGGCGCCTGGCCCCGCGGCGGCCAGCAGGACGACTACGGCTGGCAGCAGCCGCGGCACGGCGGCTTCCCCGAGCGGGACCCGTACGCCTCCCCGCAGCCGGGCTACCTCCAGCAGCCCGATTCCGGCGGCTACGACCAGGGCTCCTACGAGCAGCAGCCGTACGACCCGTCCCCGTACGAGTCCCAGCAGCCGCACCCTTACGAGCAGAAGTACGAGCCGTCGTACGAACCCTCCGGCCCGCGTCCCGGACCCGGCCGGTCCGCGCCGCCGCCGGCCCCGTCCGGCGGTTCCACTTCGGGGCCGCTGGAGCCGACCGCCCGGCTGAACCCGAAGTACCTCTTCGACACCTTCGTCATCGGCGCTTCCAACCGCTTCGCGCACGCCGCGGCGGTGGCCGTCGCCGAGGCGCCCGCCAAGGCCTACAACCCGCTCTTCATCTACGGGGAGTCGGGCCTCGGCAAGACGCACCTGCTGCACGCCATCGGGCACTACGCGCGGAGCCTCTACCCGGGCACCCGCGTGCGGTACGTGAGCTCGGAGGAGTTCACCAACGAGTTCATCAACTCCATCCGCGACGGCAAGGGCGACGCGTTCCGCAAGCGCTACCGCGAGATGGACATCCTGCTGGTCGACGACATCCAGTTCCTGGCGAGCAAGGAGTCGACGCAGGAGGAGTTCTTCCACACCTTCAACACGCTCCACAACGCCAACAAGCAGATCGTGCTGTCCTCGGACCGCCCGCCCAAGCAGCTGGTCACCCTGGAGGACCGGCTCCGCAACCGCTTCGAGTGGGGCCTGATCACCGACGTCCAGCCGCCCGAGCTGGAGACGCGCATCGCGATCCTGCGCAAGAAGGCGGTCCAGGAGCAGCTCAACGCCCCGCCGGAGGTACTGGAGTTCATCGCCTCCCGCATCTCGCGCAACATCCGCGAGCTGGAGGGGGCGCTGATCCGGGTCACTGCCTTCGCGAGCCTGAACCGGCAGCCGGTCGACCTGGGGCTGACCGAGGACGTCCTCAAGAACCTGATCCCCGGGGGCGAGGACTCGGCGCCCGAGATCACGGCCTCCGACATCATGGCGGCCACGGCCGACTACTTCGGCCTGACGGTGGACGACCTCTGCGGCTCCTCGCGCAGCCGCGTCCTGGTCACCGCCCGGCAGATCGCGATGTACCTGTGCCGGGAGCTCACGGACCTGTCCCTGCCGAAGATCGGGGCGCAGTTCGGCGGGCGGGACCACACCACCGTCATGCACGCGGACCGCAAGATCCGCGCTCTGATGGCGGAGCGGCGCTCCATCTACAACCAGGTCACCGAGCTCACCAACCGCATCAAGAACGGCTGAGCCGCCTCGACGGCCGTCCGGCTGCCGGGGTCCCGCATCCCGGCACCGGCATTCGGCCGAGCCCGCAGCAACCCGGCCTCGAACCCCGAACCGCCGCATCCGGCCGTCCAGGGTTCGGGGCCGCCGCATTCGCCGTCCCCACCGCTTCCCCAGCCGCACCCGACGGGCCGTCAAGGGCCTCTCGGCGCCTTCCCAAACGCTTCGACAGGGCGCTTCCGGAGTATTCCGGGGGCGCCCTTCTTCGTGCGCGCGCCCCCAACTTGTTCGAATACGCCCCCCGTGGAGCAACTTGTCCACAGATTGCGGAACTTTCTCCGATCCACAGGTTGGGGACGGGTTTCCTCACCCACAATCTGTCCACAGGGCCTCTGATTGAGGGACCATCAGCCCAGGTCACGGCCCTGTGGAATTGTGCGTGAGAGATGTCCACAGCCTGTGGACACAAGATTCATCCACAGGCTCGTCCACCGCGTTATCCACCGCTCACCCACAGGTTGCCCCATCCTGTGCACAGGTTCCGACGGGTTACCCACACCGCTGTCCACTGTTCGGCAACCGAGTGCCCCTCCTCACCGACCGGAGTGAAAGCGGTCACACGGAAGTCGACGTTTGGGCTGTGGAGTACTTGGGGAAAGCTGGGGACACACCTGTGGAGTAGTCGGGGTCGCCTGGGGACGGCCTGTGCAGAACTTTCCGTTCTCCACAGCACCCCCCTGTTGTCCACCGGTGTCACCCACAGGGCATGGGGATAAAAAAGCTGCGCTGACCTGCAGCAACGGGCTTATCCACGGTTTCCACAGGCCCTACTACTACCCCCATGGACAGTTAGCTCGGATTCGGTTTTCAAGCAGGTGCTGTGCACAACGTGGTCGAGAGGCCTCCCCGACACCTCGCTCCCGATTTGACGGCCGGCAGCACCAGCTGTCGGCGCCGTACGTCAGACTGGTCCCCGGCACCGAGGCCCCGAGCCCTCCCGGGCAGCGGGCCGGCGGGCCGACGACGAAGGCCGGCAGACGGACGAGCGAGCAACAGCAGGAGGCGGTTCCGGTGAAGATCCGGGTGGAGCGCGACGTACTCGCGGAGGCGGTGGCCTGGGCTGCCCGCAGCCTCCCGGCCCGGCCGCCGGTCCCCGTACTCGCGGGCCTGCTGCTGAAGGCCGAGGACGGCACCCTGTCCCTCTCCGGCTTCGACTACGAGGTCTCGGCCCGCGTCTCCGTCGAGGCGGACGTGGAGGAGGACGGCACCGTCCTCGTCTCCGGCCGGCTCCTCGCCGACATCTGCCGCGCCCTCCCCAACCGGCCCGTGGAGATTTCCACAGACGGTGTACGGGCGACCGTGGTCTGCGGATCCTCTCGGTTCACCCTCCACACCCTGCCCGTGGAGGAGTACCCGGCCCTGCCCCAGATGCCGACCGCGACCGGCACGGTCTCCGGCGAGGTCTTCGCCGCGGCCGCCGCCCAGGTCGCCATCGCCGCCGGCCGCGACGACACGCTGCCCGTCCTGACCGGTGTCCGCATCGAGATCGAGGGCGACCGCGTCACCCTGGCCTCCACCGACCGCTACCGCTTCGCGGTCCGCGAGTTCCTGTGGAAGCCGGAGAACCCGGACGCCTCGGCCGTGGCCCTGGTGCCCGCCAAGACCCTCCTGGACACCGCCAAGTCCCTGACCAGCGGTGACACCGTCACCCTGGCGCTGTCCGGCTCCGGCGCCGGTGAGGGCCTGATCGGTTTCGAGGGCGCCGGCCGCCGCACCACCACCCGCCTCCTCGAGGGCGACCTGCCGAAGTACCGCACGCTCTTCCCGACGGAGTTCAACTCCATCGCGGTGATCGAGACCGCCCCGTTCGTCGAGGCCGTCAAGCGCGTGGCCCTGGTCGCCGAGCGCAACACCCCGGTCCGCCTGAGCTTCGAGACCGGCGTGCTCACGCTGGAGGCCGGCTCCTCCGACGATGCACAGGCTGTGGAGCGCGTCGACGCCTCCCTGGAGGGCGACGACATCTCGATCGCCTTCAACCCGACCTTCCTGCTCGACGGCCTGAGCGCCATCGACTCGCCGGTCGCCCAGCTCAGCTTCACGACGTCCACCAAGCCGGCGCTGCTGAGCGGCCGCCCCGCGGTCGACGCCGAGGCGGACGAGGCCTACAAGTACCTGATCATGCCGGTGCGCCTCTCCGGCTGACGCCCGCCGTCCACAGGGCCCGGTCCCGCAGCCGCGGAACCGGGCCCGACGGCGTTCTCCCGGACACGCATCCGGCCCCCGTACGGAGGGTGCCTGGAGCGCCCGTGGCGCCGGGCGGCACCGCCCGGCGTAGGCTCGGAGCCGGGTCTTCCGGGAATCGGGAGAATCCGGCACAAACGGCCACAACGCTTAAGGAACCACCTGATGGAGCTCGGTCTCGTCGGTCTCGGCAAGATGGGCGGCAACATGCGCGAGCGCATCCGCCGCGCAGGCCACACCGTCCTCGGATACGACCGCAATCCGGACCTCGCCGATGTCCACAGCCTGTCGGAACTTGTGGACGGCCTGCAGGCCCCCCGCGTGGTGTGGGTGATGGTCCCGGCCGGTGCCGCGACCCAGTCCACCATCGACGAGCTCGCGGAGCTGCTCTCGCCCGGCGACGTCGTCGTGGACGGCGGCAACTCGCGTTGGACCGACGACGAGAAGCACGCCGAGGAGCTCGCCGCCAAGGGCATCGGCTTCGTCGACTGCGGTGTTTCCGGCGGCGTGTGGGGCCTGGAGAACGGCTACGCGCTGATGTACGGCGGCGACAAGGAGCACGTGGCCGCGGTCCAGCCCGTCTTCGACGCCCTCAAGCCGGAGGGCGCGTACGGCTCCGTGCACGCCGGCAAGGTCGGCGCGGGCCACTTCGCGAAGATGGTCCACAACGGCATCGAGTACGCCATGATGCAGGCCTACGCCGAGGGCTGGGAGCTGCTGGAGAAGGTGGACTCTGTCACCGACGTCCGCGAGGTGTTCCGGTCCTGGCAGGAGGGGACGGTCATCCGTTCCTGGCTGCTCGACCTGGCCGTCAACGCGCTGGACGAGGACGAGCACCTGGAGCAGCTGCGCGGCTTCGCGCAGGACTCGGGCGAGGGCCGCTGGACGGTGGAGGCGGCGATCGACAACGCCGTGCCGCTGCCCGCGATCACCGCCTCGCTGTTCGCGCGGTTCGCCTCGCGCCAGGACGACTCGCCGCAGATGAAGATGATCGCCGCGCTGCGCAACCAGTTCGGCGGCCACGCGGTCGAGAAGAAGAACTAGTTGCTGCCGGCGCGGTGACCGCGCCCGCAGCAGCCCGAGCTGCACGGCAGCACGGAGCAGTACCGCAGTACAGAGCAGAACAGCAGGAAGCCGGGGGAGGTCGGCGCCGCATGCATGTCACGCATCTCTCGTTGGCCGACTTCCGCTCGTACGCCCGGGCCGAGGTTCCCCTCGACCCGGGCGTCACGGCTTTCGTGGGCCCCAACGGCCAGGGCAAGACCAACCTGGTCGAGGCCATCGGCTACCTGGCGACGCTCGGCAGCCACCGGGTGTCCTCGGACGCCCCCCTCGTGCGGATGGGGGCGCAGCGGGCCGTCGTCCGCGCGGCCGTCCGGCAGGGCGAACGCCAGCAGCTGGTCGAGCTGGAGCTCAACCCGGGGCGGGCGAACCGGGCCCGCATCAACCGGTCCTCCCAGGTCCGGCCGCGTGACGTGCTGGGGATCGTCCGGACGGTGCTGTTCGCACCGGAGGACCTGGCCCTGGTCAAGGGCGACCCGGGCGAGCGCCGCAAGCTCCTCGACGAGCTGGTGACGGCCCGCGCACCGCGGATGGCGGGCGTCCGGTCGGACTACGAGCGCGTCCTGAAGCAGCGGAACACCCTGCTGAAGTCCGCCGCGATGGCGCGCCGCCACGGCGGCCGCTCCATGGACCTGTCGACGCTGGACGTGTGGGACCAGCACCTGGCGCGCGCGGGCGCGGAGCTGCTCGCCCAGCGACTGGACCTGATCGCCGCCCTGCTGCCGCTGGCGGACAAGGCGTACGAGCAGCTCGCCCCCGGTGGTGGGCCGCTGGGCCTGGCGTACCGGTCCTCGGCGGGCGAGGCGGTGGACGCCGGGGCGGCGCGGACCCGGGACGAGCTGTACGCGGCGCTGCTCGACGCGCTCGCGCAGGTCCGCAAGCAGGAGGTCGAGCGGGGTGTGACCCTGGTGGGCCCGCACCGCGACGACGTGCTGCTGCGGCTCGGGGAGCTGCCGGCGAAGGGGTACGCGAGCCACGGCGAGTCGTGGTCGTACGCGCTGGCGCTGCGGCTGGCCTCGTACGAGCTGCTGCGCTCGGAGGGCGCCGAGCCGGTGCTGATCCTCGACGACGTGTTCGCGGAGCTGGACGCCCGGCGCCGGGAGCGACTGGCCGAGCTGGTGGCGCCGGCCGAGCAGGTGCTGGTGACGGCGGCTGTGGACGATGACGTTCCGGACGTGCTGACGGGGACCCGTTTCGCAGTGTCCGGCGGTGAGGTGACCCGGCTGTGAACGAGGACAAGCGGAATCCGCAGGAAGCGGCCGGCGCGGTCCCGGGGCGCAAGGCCCCCGAGCTCTCGGGAGTGGATCTCGCACGCCAGGCCCTGGCCGCGGCACGCGAGCAGGCGCGGGCGCGCGGAGCCGCGGCGGGCGGCGGGCGCGGCGGCCGGCACCAGCCGGGCCTGCGCTCGGGGGCGCGGGCGGACGGCCGGGACCCGATGCCGCTGATGGCGGCGCTGGACCGGCTGCGCACGGAGCGCGGCTGGGAGATGCCGATGGCGGTGGCCGGCGTGATGGAGCGCTGGCCGGAGATCGTCGGCCCGGAGATCGCGACGCACTGCGAACCGGAACGCTACGAGGACCGTGAGCTGGTCGTCCGGTGCGACTCCTCGGCGTGGGCGGCGCAGCTGAAGCTGCTGGCCCCGCAGCTGGTGGCCCGGTTGAACGGGGACCTCGGCCAGGGCACGGTCCGGCTGATCAAGGTGCAGGGTCCGGGCGGCCGGTCGAAGCGGTACGGCCCCTGGCGCGCCCCGGGCAGCACGGGCCCGGGCGACACCTACGGCTGAGGCCCCGAGACCGGGGCCCGGCCAGCCCCTGCCGGCCGCAGCCGGCCGATGCCCCGGGCAGCGGCGAGAGCTCCCGTCCCAGTAGTCACACCCGCCACGGCAGAGCCGTGGCGGGTCCTCTTCGCGGGCCCTCGAACCCCCCTGCCCGGGTGGCGTCCCTCACGGTAGTGGAAGGTTGACAGCCCGAAGCGCTGGAGGCCCGCGTGAGCCTCTTTGAGCCCCGGTCCGAATATGGGGAGTCGGAGAGAGGAGGTTCAGGGCGGCACATGCGTACTCAGGTACCGGCAAACCCCCATTCATGTCCGTGGTACCGGTAGACTGAAGCGAATCCCGCCTCGCCGCGGGATTCCGACGAAAACACGCTGACAACGCAGATCGACGCAGCCGCTCCTTCCCGGCAGCCCTGCCGGCCCGGAGTCCGGCCTGTGCTGTGCCAGAAAGGGCGCTTCGTGGCCGATTCCGGCAACCCCAACGACAACCAGTCCACAGCCGGCGAGAACGGGGAGGTCACCGCCTCGTACGACGCCTCCGCGATCCAGGTGCTGGAGGGCCTGGACGCGGTTCGCAAGCGGCCCGGCATGTACATCGGCTCCACCGGTGAGCGCGGCCTGCACCACCTGGTCTACGAGGTGGTCGACAACTCCGTCGACGAGGCGCTCGCCGGCTACGCGGACACCATCGACGTGACCATCCTGGCCGACGGCGGCGTGCGCGTGGTCGACAACGGCCGCGGCATCCCGGTCGGCATCGTGCCGTCCGAGGGCAAGCCGGCCGTCGAGGTCGTCCTGACGGTCCTGCACGCGGGCGGCAAGTTCGGCGGCGGAGGCTACGCCGTCTCCGGCGGTCTGCACGGCGTCGGTGTGTCCGTCGTGAACGCCCTGTCGACCAAGGTCGCGGTCGAGGTCAAGACCGACGGGCACCGCTGGACCCAGGACTACAAGATGGGCGTGCCGACGGCCCCGCTGGCCAAGAACGAGGAGACCGACGCGCACGGCACCTCGGTCACCTTCTGGGCCGACGGGGACATCTTCGAGACCACCGACTACTCCTTCGAGACGCTGTCCCGGCGCTTCCAGGAGATGGCCTTCCTGAACAAGGGCCTGACCATCTCGCTGACCGACGAGCGCGAGTCGGCGAAGGCCACCGCGGGCGCCGACGACCCGGAGGCGGACGCGGCCGAGCCCGTGGCGCGCACCGTCCGGTACCACTACGAGGGCGGCATCGTCGACTTCGTGAAGTACCTCAACTCGCGCAAGGGCGAGCTGATCCACCCGACCGTCATCGACGTCGAGGCCGAGGACAAGGAGCGGATGCTCTCGGTCGAGATCGCGATGCAGTGGAACTCGCAGTACAGCGAGGGCGTGTACTCCTTCGCCAACACGATCCACACGCACGAGGGCGGCACCCACGAGGAGGGCTTCCGCGCCGCGCTGACCTCCCTGGTCAACCGCTACGCGCGTGACAAGAAGCTGCTCCGCGAGAAGGACGACAACCTCACCGGCGACGACATCCGCGAGGGTCTGACCGCGATCATCTCGGTCAAGCTCGGCGAGCCGCAGTTCGAGGGCCAGACCAAGACCAAGCTGGGCAACACGGAGGCGAAGACCTTCGTCCAGAAGGTCGCGCACGAGCACCTGTCCGACTGGTTCGACCGCAACCCGGTCGAGACCGCGGACATCGTCCGCAAGGCCATCCAGGCGGCCACGGCCCGCGTCGCGGCCCGCAAGGCCCGCGACCTGACGCGCCGCAAGGGCCTGCTGGAGAGCGCCTCGCTGCCGGGCAAGCTGTCGGACTGCCAGTCGAACGACCCGACCAAGTGCGAGATCTTCATCGTCGAGGGTGACTCCGCCGGCGGTTCCGCGAAGTCCGGCCGCAACCCGATGTACCAGGCCATCCTGCCGATCCGCGGCAAGATCCTGAACGTCGAGAAGGCCCGTATCGACAAGATCCTCCAGAACACCGAGGTCCAGGCGCTGATCTCCGCCTTCGGCACCGGTATCCACGAGGACTTCGACATCGAGAAGCTCCGCTACCACAAGATCATTTTGATGGCGGACGCCGACGTCGACGGCCAGCACATCAACACCCTGCTGCTGACCTTCCTGTTCCGCTTCATGCGCCCGCTGGTCGAGGCCGGACACGTCTACCTCTCCCGCCCGCCGCTCTACAAGATCAAGTGGGGTCGCGACGACTTCGAGTACGCGTACTCGGACCGCGAGCGCGACGCCCTGGTCGAGCACGGCAAGCGCCAGGGCAAGCGGATCAAGGAGGACTCGATCCAGCGCTTCAAGGGTCTGGGCGAGATGAACGCCGAGGAGCTGCGCGTCACCACCATGGACGTGGACCACCGCGTGCTCGGCCAGGTCACCCTGGACGACGCGGCCCAGGCCGACGACCTGTTCTCGGTGCTGATGGGTGAGGACGTCGAGGCACGGCGCTCCTTCATCCAGCGCAACGCCAAGGACGTTCGCTTCCTCGACATCTGAGTCGGCTCTTCACGGCCGCCCGAAAGGACTTCTGACCAGCAATGGCCGACGAAACCACCCCCACCGCCGAGAACGCCGCGGAGGAGCAGCAGATGCGCATCGAGCCCGTCGGGCTCGAGACGGAGATGCAGCGCTCCTACCTCGACTACGCGATGTCCGTCATCGTGTCCCGTGCGCTGCCCGACGTGCGCGACGGCCTCAAGCCCGTCCACCGTCGCGTGCTGTACGCGATGTACGACGGCGGCTACCGGCCCGAGAAGGGCTTCTACAAGTGCGCCCGCGTCGTCGGCGACGTCAT
The DNA here is from genome assembly GCF_055564695.1 of Streptomyces sp. NPDC029014. Lineage (NCBI taxonomy): Bacteria > Bacillati > Actinomycetota > Actinomycetes > Kitasatosporales > Streptomycetaceae > Streptomyces > Streptomyces sp. NPDC029014. Next base: position 81,453 of record NZ_JBVHVT010000029.1, on the reverse strand, counting down.
GGGCACGTACCACCCGCACGGTGACTCCTCGATCTACGACGCCCTGGTCCGCCTGGCCCAGCCGTGGTCGATGCGCATGCCGCTGGTGGACTCCAACGGCAACTTCGGCTCCCCGGGCAACGACCCGGCCGCCGCCATGCGCTACACCGAGTGCAAGATGGCGCCGCTGTCGATGGAGATGGTCCGCGACATCGACGAGGAGACCGTCGACTTCACGGACAACTACGACGGCCGCAACCAGGAGCCGACGGTCCTGCCGGCGCGCTTCCCGAACCTGCTGGTCAACGGCTCCGCCGGCATCGCCGTCGGCATGGCGACCAACATCCCGCCGCACAACCTGCGCGAGGTCGCCGAGGGCGCCCAGTGGTACCTGGCCAACCCGGAGGCCCCGCACGAGGAGCTGCTCGACGCGCTCATCGACCGCATCAAGGGCCCGGACTTCCCGACCGGCGCCCTGGTCGTGGGCCGCAAGGGCATCGAGGAGGCGTACCGCACCGGCCGCGGCTCCATCACGATGCGCGCCGTGGTCGAGGTCGAGGAGATCCAGAACCGCCAGTGCCTGGTGGTCACGGAGCTCCCGTACCAGGTGAACCCGGACAACCTCGCGCAGAAGATCGCCGACCTGGTGAAGGACGGCAGGATCGGCGGCATCGCCGACGTCCGCGACGAGACCTCCTCGCGCACCGGCCAGCGCCTGGTGATCGTGCTCAAGCGCGACGCCGTCGCCAAGGTCGTGCTCAACAACCTGTACAAGCACACCGATCTGCAGACCAACTTCGGTGCGAACATGCTGGCGCTGGTCGACGGCGTGCCGCGCACGCTGTCGCTCGACGCGTTCATCCGCCACTGGGTGCACCACCAGATCGAGGTCATCGTCCGGCGGACGAAGTTCCGCCTGCGCAAGGCCGAGGAGCGCGCCCACATCCTGCGCGGCCTGCTCAAGGCGCTGGACGCGATCGACGAGGTCATCGCCCTCATCCGGCGCAGCGAGACGGTCGAGGTCGCCCGTGACGGCCTGATGGGCCTGCTGGAGATCGACGAGATCCAGGCCAACGCCATCCTCGAGATGCAGCTGCGCCGCCTGGCGGCCCTGGAGCGGCAGAAGATCGTCGCCGAGCACGACGAGCTCCAGGCGAAGATCAACGAGTACAACGCGATCCTGGCCTCGCCGGAGAAGCAGCGCGCGATCGTCAGCGAGGAACTGGCGGCGATCGTCGACAAGTTCGGCGACGACCGCCGGTCGAAGCTGGTGCCGTTCGACGGCGACATGTCCATCGAGGACCTGATCGCCGAAGAGGACATCGTCGTCACGATCACCCGCGGCGGCTACGTCAAGCGCACCAAGACCGACGACTACCGCTCCCAGCGGCGCGGCGGCAAGGGCGTGCGCGGGACGAAGCTGAAGGAAGACGACATCGTCGACCACTTCTTCGTCTCGACCACGCACCACTGGCTGCTGTTCTTCACCAACAAGGGCCGGGTCTACCGGGCCAAGGCGTACGAGCTGCCCGACGCCGGACGCGACGCCCGCGGTCAGCACGTGGCCAACCTGCTGGCCTTCCAGCCGGACGAGCAGATCGCCGAGATCCTCGCGATCCGCGACTACGAGGCGGCCCCGTACCTGATCCTGGCCACCAAGGCGGGCCTGGTGAAGAAGACGGCGCTCAAGGACTACGACTCGCCCCGGTCGGGCGGCGTCATCGCCATCAACCTGCGCGAGCGGGAGGACGGCAGTGACGACGAGCTGATCGGCGCCGAGCTGGTGTCCGCCGAGGACGACCTGCTGCTGATCAGCAAGAAGGCGCAGTCGATCCGCTTCACCGCGACCGACGAGGCGCTGCGTCCGATGGGCCGTGCGACCTCCGGCGTGAAGGGCATGAGCTTCCGCGAGGGCGACGAGCTGCTGTCCATGAGCGTGGTCCGGCCCGGTACGTTCGTCTTCACCGCGACCGACGGCGGCTACGCCAAGCGGACGCCGGTCGACGAGTACCGCGTCCAGGGCCGTGGCGGCCTGGGCATCAAGGCCGCCAAGATCGTGGAGGACCGCGGTTCGCTCGTCGGCGCGCTCGTGGTCGACGATTCGGACGAGATCCTCGCCATCACGCTCGGCGGTGGTGTGATCCGTACGCGAGTCAACGAAGTCAGGGAGACCGGCCGTGACACCATGGGCGTACAGCTGATCAACCTGGGCAAGCGCGATGCCGTGGTAGGTATCGCTCGTAACGCCGAGGCCGGTCAGGAAGCTGACGAGGTCGAGGAGACCGAGGCAGCCGAAGGACAGGCCGCCGATGCCGCCGAGGGCGCGGAGCCCTCGGCCGGGGAGCACGAGGAGTAAGTCGTGAGTGGAGCCACGGGCGCCGGACCGGCCAAGACCGAGGAGGACGGTGCCCGTGGCCCCGCCGCGGACTCCGAGGGCGTGACCGCCGCAGGCGCCTCCGAGGGCAAGGGAACGGGGACGGCCGTGACGGACACGCGAGGGCAGGAGTCGAAGTCCAAGGCCAAGCAGGCGAAGCCGGCCGCGGAACAGCCGTACCAGCCGCCGCAGGCGTACGCGGCGCCCTCGGGCCCCGGCACGTCCCGGGGCGCCGGGGACCCCGCCGCGCAGCGCAAGCCGCGCACAGGGGCCCGTGTGACGCCCAGGACGCGCAAGGCGCGGCTGCGGGTGGCCAAGGCCGATCCGTGGTCGGTGATGAAGGTCAGCTTCCTGCTGTCCATCGCACTGGGCGTCTGCACCATCGTGGCGGCGGCCGTGCTGTGGATGGTCATGGACGCCATGGGTGTCTTCTCCACCGTCGGCAGCACCATCAGCGAGGCGACCGGTTCGAGCGAGAGCACGGGCTTCGACCTCCAGGCGTTCCTGTCGCTCCCGCGGGTGCTGACCTTCACCTCGGTGATCGCCGTGATCGACGTCGTACTGGCGACGGCGCTGGCGACGCTGGGCGCGTTCATCTACAACCTGTCGGCGGGCTTCGTCGGCGGTGTGGAGCTCACGCTGGCAGAGGACGAGTGACCGTCGGATGACCTGCGGGGAAGCCCCCGCGGATCGGATTTTGGCGGGACCGTGTCTGTGCGCTAATCTTCAGGAGTCAGCGCGCAGCGCGGAGGGGCTATAGCTCAGTTGGTTAGAGCGCATCCCTGATAAGGATGAGGCCACAGGTTCAAATCCTGTTAGCCCCACAGTGTGGAAGACCCCCAGGCCGGACGGCCCGGGGGTCTTCTTCGTTGGGCCGCCGGGGGCTTCCCAGGTCACCGAACGGTATCGATCGGTGTGTATTGTTGGCCGCCAGAAGTACCCAACGACGACGAAAGACGAGGTCGCGCGGTGAAGAAGCTGCTCCTGGTCGCACTGGCCGCCATCGGCGGTCTCCTCGTGTACCGCCAGATCCAGGCGGACCGCGCCGAGCAGGACCTGTGGACGGAGGCTACCGACTCCGTGCCCTCCGGTTCGGGCGTGTGAGACCCCAAGGCTGATCCATGAAGCCCCGGCTGCCACTGCGGCCGGGGCTTCATGCTGTTCCGTTTCGTAAATATTTGCGTTGCTTGAGCAAAACCGGGGGTGGGTTGTGATGGGGCGGGTGCGGACGGCGGCTCCGGTGGCGGCGGTGGCAGCCGCCCTGGGGCTGGTGGCGGCCCTGCCGGGGGTCGGGTACGCGGCCGTGGAGCCGTTGCCGTCGTACCGGCCGGCACCGGGCGCGCAGAAGGTGCAGGGAGCCGCGAGCACGGCCGACGCACCGCAGGTGGAGCCCGGCCGGGTCTACGCGGACGCCCTGGCCCCCGGCGAGCGCTTCTACCGGCTCAACCTGGACGACAGGTCCACCGTGTACGTCTCCGCCGTCCTGCAGCCCTCCCCCGGCGCGAAGATCGACTCCGGCAGCGACGGCGTCGAGGTCAGCGTCATGACCACCGCAGGGCGGGACTGCCCGGGCAGCCCCGGCCGGACGACCTTCGGGTACGGCAGCGGGGCGCGGCCCATCGGTGCTGCGGGCGGGCGCCTGCTGAAGGAGGACGCCGACTGCCAGCAGGCCGGCGTGTACTACGTGAAGGTCACCCGGGAGGCCGCCAAGGGCTCCGACCGGACGCCGTGGCCGGTGGAGCTGAAGGTGTCCCGCGAGCCCGGCCTGAAGACCGGCAGCGCACCCCTGGCCGCGCCCAGCTCTTGGCCGTCCGCCCCGCCGGTGCCACCGGGCAGCCAGGCGGTGCCGCGGGAGGGCGGCACCGGCTTCAACGACGCCCGCGCCCTGGGCGCCGGGGTGTGGCGCGACGGGCTGAGGCCGGGGCAGACGCGGTTCTACCGGGTGCCCGTGGACTGGGGGCAGCAGCTGGCGGTGAGCGCGGAGCTGGCGGCGGCGAAGCGGACCAAGGAGTACGCGTCGGCCTCCAAGGGGCTGATGGTCAGCGTGTACACCCCGTACCGCGGCCTGCTGGAGGACGAGGACGGCAGCTACGACGGCAAGCAGGCGGGCCTGACGCTGCCGCCGACGGCGCCGGTCGCCTACGAGAACCGCTTCGCGTCCGACAGCGCCCTGCGCTCGGCGCGGGTGGCCGGCTGGTACTACGTGGCGGTCACGTTGGGCGAGAAGGTCGCCGAGTTCACCGAGGACGCCACCCCGGTGCCGCTGACGCTGCGGTTGAACGTGGAGAACCGGGCCGTGCCCGCACCCCCGTACACGGAGAGCCCGGCCGCGCAGGGGTTCGCCGTGCAGGAGGACGACCGTACGGCCGCCCGGGACGGGCTGACGGAGCCGGAGGCGCTCGCGGCCGCCGACCGGCGCCGGACGATGGGCGTGGTCGCCGCCGGCGGCTTCGGAGCCGGGACGGTGCTGCTGCTCGTCCTCGGCGGCTGGCTGCTGCTGGCCCGGCGCGGCCGGGGCGCTCGGAGCGCCTGAGCGGCGGTCGTCAGAGCTGGGTGAGGGCCCAGGCGCCCACCGCGAAGCACAGCAGTGCGGCGGCCAGGAGGGCCGCTGCGGCCGTCCGGGACGGCGGGGCGATGCCGCCGGTACGGGCGGGGGCCCGGGCCTCGTCCTCGGCCTGGCCCCGGGCCGGCGGGTACGGGGCGGTGGTGGGCTCGGGCGGGGCCAGGTGGAAGCTGCCCGTCGTCGGGGCCGCGGCGGTGGCAGCCCGAGCCGGGTCGGGGCCGGGGACGGTCGCCGGGCCGGGGCCGGGGACGGGCGCCGTGGCCGCCGCGGTCGCCGTGTGCCGCGGGTCGGTACGGGCGGGCTCCGCCGTCGTGGCCGTCACCGCGGCCGCCGGCGCGGGCGCGGGAGGCGCGGGCAGCGTCGTCCGCGTCGGCACCGCGGAGGCCCTCGGATCTTCGGCGGACCCTGCTGTGGACCCTGCTGTGGGCCCGGCTGCGGGCCCGGGCGGAGCGGCCGGCGAGGCGGGCCCGGACGGTGTCGAGGCGGGGCTCTGCGGCCCCTGCGGGCCGAAGCCGGGTGGCAGGGGGCCGAGTTGGTCGAAGACCTCCACCGGTTCCGCGTCGGGAGGGGGCGTCGGGAGCAGCTCCACGGCCCCGGCAAGGGCCTTGCGTGCCCCTGTGGCGGTTTTGAAGCGGCTCTGGGGGTCCGGCTGCAGGAGGTTCGCGATCACGTCCCAGAGGGGCGCAGGGACGCCCTCGGGGGCGTCCGGGATCCCGTGCGCGAGGAACCGCTCCACCAGCGCCGCGGAATCGGGCTTGCGGCCCTGGAGCAGGTAGAGGGCGACCAGTCCGGCGGCGAACAGGTCGGCGGGGAAGTCCGGCTCTGCTCCGCGCAGTTGCTCGGGAGCGAAATAGCCGGGCGTGCCCACCACGTAGTCGGTCTCGGTCAGGCGCGGTTCGCCCTTGCGCATCGAGATGCCGAAGTCGGACAGCCGCAGGTGCGGCCGTCCGGTTCCCGTGGCCTCCAACAGGATGTTGGCCGGCTTGATGTCGCGGTGGACGACGCCTTCCGCGTGCACCGCCGCCAGCCCCGACAGGAGCTGGTCGAGCAGGGTGCAGACGAACCGCGGCGGCAGCGGGCCGTAGTCCCCGATCACGTGGGCGAGGGACCCGCCGGAGACGAGGTCCATGGTGAACAGGACCTTGTCGTCGTCCGCCGCCCAGCTGGCCGGGGCCAGCACGTGCGGGTGGTCGATGCGCAGGGCCTGCTCGCGGACGAACCGCAGCAGCATGTGGGCGTCGCCCTGCTGGAGCACCTTCGCGGCCACGTACCGGCGGCGGCGCTGGTCCCAGGCGCGCCACACCGCGCCCGCCCCGCCGCGCCCGATCGGGTCGATCAGTTCGTACCGGCCGGCGAAGACCTCACCCATGGCTGCGTCCGTCCCCCGTTGTCCTCGTCCGCCGTACGTGCGCCGTACGTGTGCCGTACGTGTGCCGGTGCCGTGCGCGCCGGTGCCGTGCGCGTCAGTTCTGGTGGGCCTCGTAGTGGGCCACCGCGTCGGCGGTGCGGCCCGCCCCGTACACCTTGAGGAACTCCGCGAGCTCCGGGTGGGTGGGAGCGAGGCTGTTCGCCGCGTCGATGATGTCACCGGCCGCGGAGACCGAGCGCAGCAGCGACTGGATCTCGCGGACGACGCGCTTGACGGTCGGGGCGCCGGAACCGGTGCTGGTCTGACCGCTGTTGCTGAGGACGGAGCCCCCCTGGGTCCGCTTGATCTCGTCCATCCGGTCGGTGGCCTCGGCGGCGCTGACGCTGCCGTCCGCCACCTGGCTCGCGAGGTCCTGCAGCGCCTGGACGCGCTGGACCACGGCCGGGTTTCCGATCTTGGCGCGCTGGCCGCTCATCAGCTGCGAGAGCATGGGGGCCGAGAGCCCGAGGACGGCAGCGAGGCGGGCCTGGTTCAGGCCGAGGTCGTCTATGAGCCGGCGGAACAGCGCGCCGAGGGGCTCCCCGTACCAACTGCGCTGAAGTTCTCTGGCTCTGGCTGTAGCCTCTTGTTGTACTGCGTCCACGCGTCCTACTCCCCTTCGCTGGTGCGAACCTCGCGAGCATCTTACGGAGAGTGGTCGCACGGTGGGAGTCCCCATCATTTTGCGGGATGAGGGGGAGAACCCGGTACTCTGTTCTGCGGAACGACCACTCCTTCGCGGGAGGTGGCCGCGTCCTCCCTTTCGGGGCTTTAGCTCAGTTGGTAGAGCGCTGCCTTTGCAAGGCAGATGTCAGGAGTTCGAGTCTCCTAAGCTCCACTTTTCAACCCCTTCTGACCTGCGGAAACGCAGATCGGGAGGGGTTTTGTCATGCTGTCTTCGGCAATGTTTCACGTGAAACGGCGCGCGCAAGGGGCCTCCCGGTCCCCCGGACGGGCCCGCCGCAGGGCCGGGCGGCGCCTCCTGGCGGACAGTGGGGACAGGCACCGAGCCCGGGGCACGAGACTGATCCGGAGGCGCACAGACATGGGACTCTTCGACTTCCTCAGGTCCGACAAGAAGAAACAGGCCGCCGCCGAGAAGGCGGTCGCCAGCGCGCCCGCCGACTACGCGACGACCTACGCCGACGCGGTCGCGGCCACCAGGGAGGCTGCCGAGCGCATGGCAGCCGCGGCCCCGCCGAAGCCCGCCCCCGCGCCTCCGAGGGTCGCCCGGGCCCCGCAGAAGCCCGCCGCGGCCTCCCACCCGGCGCACACCCCCACGCCCGCGTCCGCCGCGCACAAGGCGGTCCCCGCGGCTCCCGAGCCGACGGCCGGGACGGCCGCCGTGAAGCGCACGTACACCGTCCGGGCCGGGGACTCGCTGACCTCGATCGCCCTGCGGGAGCTGGGCAACGAGGGCCGCTGGCGCGAGCTCTACGCCATGAACCGGGGTGTCATCGGGGCCAACCCTCACCTGATCCACCCCGGACAGGTGCTCACCCTGCCCGGCCGACCCCCTGGTTGACCTCCCGTCAGGCGGTAGAACGCGTGGGGCCGGATCCCTCGGATCCGGCCCCACGCGTCATTTTCCCGGCGGCTACTCCTCGCCCGCCTCGCGCTCCTTCGCGGCCAGTTCGTCGTCGAACGTCGCCTGGGCCTCGTCGCGCGACGACAGCTCGGTGGCCGCGGGCGGCTCGACCAGCCAGTCGGGGTTGGACTGCTGGTCCCACCAGCGCCAGGCCAGGTACGCGGCGCCGGCCAGTACGCCGGCCAGGACCACGCCCTTGAGCACCCGGTTGCGGCGCTGGAGCCGTTCGTGGTGCTTGACGAGCTTCTTCACCTCCTGGGCCGTCATCTGGCCGCGCAGCGCCGCCAGGGCGGCCACGCCGACCGCGGCCGAGCGCAGTGCGGCCTCCTCGGCGACCGGCCGGCCGGCCGCGATGGCGCTCTCCAGCTTCGGCTGCGTGTAGTCGGCGGCCTGCCGGGCCACCCGCCGGGTCTGGTGCACCGCCTGCGTCGCGGCCCGGTCGACGTTCGGCGGCACATGGGCACGCGCGGCGATCATCCGGGGATGCAGATGGGCGTCGTACGCCGTACGCGCCTGACGCGAGGCCTGTTGGGCGGCCTGCGAGACCATCGGGCTCAGCCGCTCGTTCGCCTCGTGCGCGTACTGCACCGCCGCGTCCTTGGCGGATTCTGCGTACGGCGCCACCAGCTCCGCTGCGTGCCTCATCGTGTCCCGGGCGCTGTCGGCGACCAGGCGCACGCTGTCGTTGCGGGTCACGGGATCCTCCTCCTCGGTGGCGGACACAGTTCACCTTTCCACCCTTTGTCGGATCATGCCTGGCTTGGGGCCGGGCGGCATGCGCGACAGGGCATCCGGGTGGGGGATTTCTGTGGCGTACGGCCCTCCGTGGGAGGATCTGGGATCGACAGTGCTGACTATGGAAGGCAGATCCGTGGCCGAGAAGCTCTACGCCACCCTGAAGACCAACCACGGCGACATCGAGATCGAGCTTCTGGAGAACTTCGCTCCGAAGACCGTCCGGAACTTCGTGGAGCTCGCCACGGGCGCCCGTGAGTGGACCCGTCCCACCGACGGTCAGAAGACCACGGACGCGCTCTACGACGGCACCGTCTTCCACCGCGTGATCAGCGGCTTCATGATCCAGGGCGGCGACCCCCTCGGCAACGGCACCGGCGGTCCCGGCTACCAGTTCGCCGACGAGTTCCACCCGGACCTGGCCTTCACCAAGCCGTACCTGCTCGCCATGGCCAACGCGGGCCCGGGTACCAACGGCTGCCAGTTCTTCATCACCGTCGCCCCCACCGCCTGGCTCACCCGCAAGCACACGATCTTCGGCGAGGTCACCGACAAGGCCAGCCGGACCGTCGTGGACACGATCGCCGGCCTGCCGACGAACCCGCGCACCGAGCGCCCGCTGGACGACGTGATCATCAAGTCCGTCTCCGTCGAGCGGCGCTGACCGGGCGGCTCGGGCCGGCCCCGGGAACCTTCCGCCCCGCCCGTCCGTCCTGAGGGCATACCGGACCGGCGGGATGCACCGCCGTCCCGCTGCCGAGCCGTCCTGCCGCTGACCGAGGGAACCGATGGACACCGACCGTCTGCCGGGCTGCTACCGCCACCCGGACCGCGACACGGGAATCCGCTGTACCCGCTGCGAGCGCCCCATCTGCCCCGAGTGCATGATCAGTGCCTCGGTCGGCTTCCAGTGCCCCGAGTGCGTCCGCGAGGGCTCCGGGACCGGCCACCGGCCGGCCGCGAACGCTCCGCGCACCCTCGCGGGCGGGACCGTGGCCGCCGACCCGCACCTGGTCACCAAGGTCCTCATCGGGATCAACGTGGCGGTCTTCCTGGCCGGCCTGCTCTTCCCTCCGCTCGTGGTGCAGCTGGAGCTGCTCGGCCGGTACGTCGAGTACCTCGGCGGCCCCGTCGAGGGCGTCTCCACCGGCCAGTACCACCGGCTGCTGACCTCGGTGTTCCTGCACGCGGAGTGGTGGCACATCGCGGGGAACATGCTGGCCCTGTGGGTGATCGGAGGCCCGCTGGAAGCGGCGCTGGGCCGGATCCGCTACCTCGCCGTCTACGTGCTGTCCGGGCTGGGCGCGAGCGCCTTCGTGTACCTGCTGACCGCGCCGAACACCCCGACGCTCGGTGCCTCCGGGGCCGTCTTCGGGCTGCTCGGGGCCACCGTCGTGCTGGCGCGCCGGCTGCGCTACGAGATGCGCCCGGTCATCACCATGGTCGTGCTCATGCTGGTGCTGACCTTCGTGCCGTTCGGCGGCTCGCTGTCGGTGTCCTGGCAGGCCCATGTCGGCGGGCTGCTGACCGGTCTGCTGCTCGGGCTGGCCATGTTGGCCCCGGGGACCGGGGGAAAGCGGGCCTTCGTCCAATGGGGGACGTGCGCGTTGGTGTTCCTGCTGGCAGCAGGCCTGGTACTGGCCCGTACGGCCGAACTCACCTGATCACACCGGCGTCAACGCTCCACAGAGTTATCCACAGATGGTCTGTCTTTTCCTCAGGTGTGGATGACGCTGTGGATAACTCATGGGGAGAGCTTGCGGGGCGGCGGCACCCTGTGCCTACCGCCCCGCACCAGCCCGCGAGCCGCCTACTTCCACTGAGTGGAAACGCCGAATCCCGCCGCAATGAACCCGAATCCGACTACAATGTTCCAATTTCCGATGGACTCGATCGGAAGCTGGGTCTCGCTCACATAAAACACGACAATCCAGGCCAGGCCGATCAGGAAGAGTGCCAGCATGACCGGAGCGACCCAGCTGCGGTTGGTCAGCTTGATCTGCTGCACCTTCGTCGGCGGCGGCGTGTAGTCGTCCTTCTTGCGGATACGTGACTTCGGCACGAGGGGCTTCTCCTGTCGATGCGCTGGGGACCTGCCTGCCCCGGGCGTCCGTTAGCGTAGTGGACCTGTGGCGTTGAAGGAGAAGGGTACGTTGAGCAATTCCGACGACTCCTCCGCGGGTACCCGCCGGCGGTTCCGGGCGGTCCGGCTGCTCACCGCCGCCGTCTTCGCCCTGGCGGGCCTGATCTTCATCACCAGCTTCAACACGTCCAAGGGTACGAACATCCGGACGGACGCCTCGCTGCTCAAGCTCTCGGACCTGATCCACGAGCGCAGCCAGAACAACGCGGAACTGGAACAGACCACCGCCGCCCTCCGCAGCCGGGTCGACGCCCTCGCCGACCGCGACGACGGCAGCACCAAGGCCGAGGACGCCAAGCTGGCCGCCCTGCGCACCGCCTCCGGCACCGAAGCCCTCTCCGGCAAGGGCCTGACCGTCACCCTCAACGACGCCCCGCCCGGCGCCACGGCCCGCATCCCCAACGTGCCCGAGCCGCAGCCCAACGACCTCGTGATCCACCAGCAGGACCTCCAGGCCGTCGTGAACGCCCTGTGGCAGGGCGGCGCCCAGGGCATCCAGGTCATGGACCAGCGGCTGATCTCCACCAGCGCGGTGCGCTGCGTGGGCAACACGCTGATCCTCCAGGGCCGGGTCTACTCGCCCCCGTACAAGGTGACGGCGGTCGGCGACCCGGGCGCGTTGCGCAAGGCCCTGGCGTCCTCCCCGGCCCTGCAGAACTACCAGATGTACGTGACGGCGTACGGGCTCGGCTGGAAGGTGGACGAGCACAAGGAGCTGACGCTGCCCGGATACTCCGGCACGGTGGACCTCCACTACGCGAGGCCGGTCGAGAGCTCCTCCGCGACAAGCACCCCCTGACGCCGGGCCGCGGGCTTTAGTCTGTGTGCGTACCGCCCCCGCGGTGCGTGAGCGAAAGGGACGCGGACGGCATGTACGGCTGGATCTGGCGGCATCTGCCGGGCAACGCGTGGGTACGCGCGCTGATCTCCCTCGTACTGGTCCTCGCGGTGGTCTTCGTGCTGTTCCAGTACGTCTTCCCGTGGGCCGAGCCGCTCCTTCCGTTCAACGATGTGACGGTGGACGAGGGATCGGGAGCGACTCCGTGAGCGCGCGCATTCTGGTTGTCGACAACTACGACAGCTTTGTCTTCAACCTGGTCCAGTACCTGTACCAGCTCGGCGCGGAGTGCGAGGTGCTGCGCAACGACGAGGTGGAGCTCTCCCACGCGCAGGACGGCTTCGACGGCGTCCTGCTCTCGCCTGGTCCCGGCACCCCGGAGGAGGCCGGCGTCTGCGTCGACATGGTCCGCCACTGCGCCGCCACCGGCGTCCCGGTCTTCGGTGTCTGCCTCGGCATGCAGTCGATGGCGGTCGCCTACGGCGGCGTCGTGGACCGCGCCCCGGAGCTGCTGCACGGCAAGACCTCCCCGGTGGTCCACGACGGGCTCGGCGTCTTCGAGGGGCTGCCGTCGCCGTTCACCGCGACCCGCTATCACTCCCTCGCCGCCGAGCCGCAGACCCTCCCGGACGTCCTGGAGGTCACCGCGCGCACCGAGGACGGGATCATCATGGGGCTGCGGCACCGGGAGCACGACGTGGAGGGCGTGCAGTTCCATCCCGAGTCGGTGCTGACCGAGCACGGCCACCGGATGCTCGCGAACTGGCTGGTGCGCTGCGGGGACGAGGGTGCCGTCGAGCGCTCGGCGGGGCTGGCCCCGGTGGTGGGCAAGGCCGTCGCGTGACCTCGCTCGCGCCGTCCGCGCCCCCCGAGGGCCGGGCCGCGCGGCGCAGGGCCGCCCAGCAGGCCGGGAAACGCGCGCGGCGGCGCGGCGGTGGGCGGCGGCGCAAGCGGCCGGCCTCGGGCGGGCCGCTCGTCGTCGTGAGCCGGACGCTCGGGGAGCTGTGCATCACGTTGGGCGTGGTGATGCTGCTCTTCGTGGCCTACCAGCTCTGGTACACGAACGTGCTCGCCCAGCGCACCGCCGACGGGGCCGCGGGCTCGTTGCGCCAGACCTGGCAGCAGGCCCCCGGGGGCGCCGCCGCCCCGCCGCCGGCGGCCTTCGAACCGGGCCAGGGCTTCGCGATCCTGCACATCCCGAAGCTGGACGTGAAGGTGCCGGTCGCGGAGGGCGTGAGCAAGCCCAAGGTGCTCGACCGGGGCATGGTCGGGCACTACGGGGACGGCGCCCTGAAGAGCGCGATGCCCGCGGACAAGCAGGGCAACTTCGCGCTGGCGGGACACCGCAACACCCATGGCGAACCGTTCCGCTTCATCAACCGGCTGGAGCCCGGCGACCCGATCGTGGTCGAGACCCGCGACGCGTACTACACGTACGAGATGACCTCGGTCCTGCCGCAGACACCGCCGACGAACGTGGCCGTGCTCAAACCCGTACCGGAGGGCTCCGGCTTCACCGCCCCGGGCCGGTACATCACGCTGACGACCTGCACCCCGGAGTTCACCAGCACCTACCGCATGATCGTATGGGGCAGGATGGTGGACGAACGCCCGCGCGGCCAGGGCGCTCCGCCCGCGCTGGCCGCCCGGTAGGCCGGCGGCAGCTCGCCGCCCCCGCTCGAAGGACGAACCGCCGTGTCCCGTACCGCGCCGCCCCGCCGCAGCAATGTGCTCGCGGCGTTCCTGAGCCTGCTCGGCGAGTTCCTGATCACGGCCGGCCTGGTGCTCGGCCTGTTCGTGGCGTACTCGCTGTGGTGGACGAACGTCCTCGCGGACCGGCAGGCCTCGGCACGCGGCGACGAGATCCGCCGCCAGTGGCAGGGCGCGACCCCGACGGCGGGGACGCCCGCGCAGCCCGGCGCCCTGGACACCCAGGGCGGTGTGGGCTTCCTGCACGTGCCCGCGATGAAGAACGGCGAGGTGCTGGTCAAGCGGGGCACGGCGCCGGAGGTCCTCAACGACGGCGTGGCCGGCTACTACACGGACCCGGTGAAGGCGGCGCTGCCCTGGGAGAAGACGGGGAACTTCTCGCTGGCGGCGCACCGCGACGGGCACGGCGCGAAGTTCCACGCCATCGACAAGGTGAAGAAGGGCGACGCGGTCGTCTTCGAGACCCGCGACACCTGGTACGTGTACAAGGTCTTCGCCGAGCTGCGCCAGACCTCCAAGTACGACGTCGACGTGATCGCGCCCGTCCCGAAGGGGTCGGGGCGGACGGCGCCGGGCCGCTACATCACGCTGACCACCTGCACGCCGGTGTACACCTCCAAGTACCGGTACGTCGTGTGGGGCGAGCTGGTCCGTACGGAGAAGGTCGACGCGAAGCGGACACCGCCGGCCGAACTGCGCTGAGCACACGGCCGAGAACACGGAGGAGGCCCGGCCGCCCCTCCCCGTCGGGAAGGGCGGCCGGGCCTCCTGCGTCGTACGTCGTGCGGGTCAGCGGCCGCCCAGGCCGCCGAACAACCCGGTGTTCTGGCCGCCCTGCGGGTTGCCGTTGCCGCCGAACGTCTGCACGTTCACGACCGTGCCCTGGGGGACCGGGGTGCCCGCGTTCGGGTCGGTCCTCACGACGATCGCGTTGTCGTCCGAGGGGCCCGACAGGATCTGGCCGAAGGTCAGTCCCCGGGCTGCGAGTTCCTGCTTGGCCTGCCCGACGGTCCGTCCGGTGAGGTTCGGGACCTGTGTCTGCTGTGCTCCTTTTGAGATCGACACGTTCACCGTCGTGCCTGGGGCCAGCTGCTCGCCCGGCTGGTACTGCTGCTGGACGATCGTCTTCGGCGGGGCGCCGGGGGAGTCGACCTCGGTGGTGCTGCCCAGTTTCAGCTTGGCGTCGGACAACGCCTTGGCGGCCTGCTCCTTGGTCTTGCCGAGGAGGTCCGGCATCGCGGACTTGGCGGGCTCCTTGGCGACGGTCAGCGTGACCGTCGAGCCCTTCTGGGCCTGGCCGTTCTTCGGGCTCTGGTCCAGGACGGTGCCGGGGGTGCGGTCGGAGTCCTGGGTCTTCTTCTCGACCTGGAACCCCTTGTCCTTGAGCGCCTTCTCCGCTTCCTCGAAGCTGATGTTGACGACGTTGGGGACGGCCACCGGCGGGGCGCCCGAGGAGACCGTCAGCTTGACGGTGGAGCCGTGCTCGGCCCGGGTGTCGGGCGCGGGGTCCTGCTTGCAGACGTTGCCCTTGGGCTGGTTGTCGCAGGTCTCGTCGGCCGCTCTCTCGACCTTGAGGCCCACGTTGTCGGCGTTCTTCTGCGCCTGCTCGAAGGTCTCGCCGATCAGCTTGGGCACGAGGGGCCGGTTGTCGGCGCCGCCGTTGAACAGCGAGCGGCCGATGAGGATGGCGCCGACCAGGACGAGGACGCCGGCCGTGACGAGCAGGATCGTCGAGGCCTTGCTCTTCTTCTGGTTCTGGCGGCGGCCGTGGCCCTGGTCGTACCCGCCGGGGCCCTGGTCCCCGTACCCGTAGCCGCCCTCGCCCGGGGTCGGCGGGAGCATGGAGGTCTGGCCGGCCTCGGCGGGGCGCAGGGCGGCGGTGGGCTGGTCGTAGCCCTGGTGTCCGTAGCCGTTGCCCGGTTCGGGGTAGCCGTAGCCGGCGGCGCCCATGGCGGCGGTCGCGGCGACGGGCTGGCCCTCCAGGCAGGCCTCGATGTCGGCGCGCATCTCGTCGGCCGACTGGTAGCGGTAGTCGGGGTCCTTGACCAGCGCCTTGAGGACGATCGCGTCCATCTCGGGCGTGATCTCGGGGTCGAAGTTCGACGGCGGCTGGGGCTCTTCCCGCACGTGCTGGTAGGCGACGGCCACGGGGGAGTCGCCGATGAACGGCGGGCGGACGCAGAGCAGTTCGTAGAGCAGGCAGCCCGCGGAGTACAGGTCGGAGCGGGCGTCGACCTGCTCGCCCTTGGCCTGCTCAGGGGAGAGGTACTGGGCGGTGCCGATGACGGCCGCGGTCTGCGTCATGGTCATGCCGGAGTCGCCCATGGCGCGGGCGATGCCGAAGTCCATGACCTTGACCTGGCCGGTCCGGGTCAGCATGACGTTGGCGGGCTTGATGTCGCGGTGGACGATGCCGGCGCGGTGGGAGTACTCCAGGGCCTGGAGGATGCCGATGCACATCTCCAGGGTGCGCTCGGGCAGCAGTTTGCGGCCGGAGTGCAGCAGCTCGCGCAGGGTGGAGCCGTCGACGTACTCCATCACGATGTACGGGATGGAGATGTTGTCGACGTAGTCCTCGCCGGTGTCGTAGACCGCGACGATCGCCGGGTGGTTGAGCGACGCGGCCGACTGGGCCTCGCGGCGGAACCGGGCCTGGAACGACGGGTCGCGGGCGAGATCGGCGCGCAGGGTCTTGACGGCGACGGTACGGCCGAGCCGGGTGTCGTGGGCGAGGTACACCTCGGCCATGCCACCGCGGCCGAGCACGTGGCTCAGCTCGTACCGGCCGCCGAGGCGACGCGGCTCTTCCATAACGTTCCAGCCCTCTCCGTCAGTCCCGACCGCACCCGTGTGTGGTCCGGCGGTGTGCTGTCCGCGCAAAGGCTACCGGCCGATCGTCGGTGATCGGTTCGTGACCACAGCCTGATACCGGACCGGTACCGTACGCTCGGTTCCGGGCGGGATCAGTGCCCCAGGTCACTCCGTGCAGGTCCTTCACGGGTCATCCCGTCGTTCCATTGTCCGCGCCGCCCGTCAGCTCTTGCTGCTGAGCACGGCCTGCATGACGGCCTTGGCGACCGGGGCGGCGAGGCCGCCACCGCTGATGTCGTCGCGGCTGGCCTCGCTGTCCTCGATGACGACGGCCACGGCGACCGGGCTGGTTCCGTCGGCGGCCTTGGCGTAGGAGATGAACCAGGCGTACGGGCGCTTGGCGTTCTTCTCGCCGTGCTGGGCGGTACCGGTCTTGCCGCCGACCGTCGCGCCCTTGATCTTCGCGTTCGTTCCGGTGCCCGCCTCGACGACGTTGACCATCATCTGCTGGATCTTCTGCGCGTTGGCGGCGGAGAGGGGCCGGCTCATCTCCTGCGGCTCGTGCTTCTCGATGACGTCCAGGTTGGGCGCGGTGAGCTGGTCGACCATGTACGGCTTCATCAGCTTGCCGTCGTTGGCGATCGCGGCGGTGACCATGGCCATCTGGAGCGGGGTGGCCGCGGTGTTGAACTGGCCGATGGCGCTCTGGGCGTTGCCGTCCTTGCCCATGGTCTTGTCGTAGATGCTCGCGAACGCGCGGACCGGGGTGTCGATCTTGTCGTTGTTGAAGCCGAACTTCTGGGCCGTCTCGACCATCTTGTCGCGGCCGACCTTGTCGCCGAGCATCGCGAAGACCGAGTTGCAGGAGACCTTCAGCGCGTCGTTCAGGCTGGCCTTCTCGCAGCCCTTGGCGTGGTTGACCATCGGGGTCTTCGTGCCGGGCAGGAAGTACGGCTCCGGGGTGTCGGTCGGCGCGTCGATGTTGGTGACGACACCGTTCTCCAGGGCCGCGGCCGCGGTGACCACCTTGAAGGTGGAGCCGGGCGGGTAGGTCTCGCGCAGCGCGCGGTTGACGAGCTTCTTGTCCTCGCTGTCCTTGAGCTCGACCCAGGCCTTCTCGTCGGTCTTGGAGTTGCCGGCGAAGGCGGACGGGTCGAACGAGGGCTTGCTCACCAGGGCCAGGATGGCGCCGGTGCGCGGGTCGATGGCCGCGACCGCGCCCGTCTTGTCCCCGAGCGAGTCGAACGCGGCCTTCTGCACGTCCGGCATGAGCGTGGTGACGACGTTGCCGCCGGCCTTCTTGTCGCCGGTGAACATGCCGATGGTGCGGTCGAAGAACAGCCGGTCGTCGTTGCCGGTGAGGATCTTGTCCTCAAGGGACTCGAGCTGCGTGGAGCCGAACGCCTGCGACGCGTAGCCGGTCACCGGGGCCCACATCGGGCCCTCGACGTAGGTCCGCTTGTACTTGTAGTCGCTGCCGTCGGTCGCGACGGAGCCGGTGATGGACTGCCCGCCCTTGACGATGATGTTGCCGCGCTGGGTGGCGTACTGGGCGATCTGGACCCGTCGGTTCTCCTTGCGGGTGCTCAGCTCCTCGGCGTGGACGTACTGCAGCCAGTTCGTCCGGATCAGCAGGGCGAGGATGAGCAGTCCGCAGAAGAGCGAGATGCGGCGCAGGGGCTTGTTCATGACGGACGGACCACCTGGGTCATCTCGGAGTCGGGGGACGGCGCGGGGGCCGGCGCGGGACGGCGGGCGGTGTCGCTGATCCGGATGAGGATGCCGACCAGGACCCAGTTGGCGAGCACGGAGGAACCGCCGTACGCCAGGAAGGGCATGGTCATGCCGGTGAGGGGGATGAGGCCCATGACGCCGCCGGCGACGACGAAGATCTGCAGCGAGAAGGCGCCGGAGAGCCCGATGGCGAAGAGCTTGCCGAAGGGGTCCCGGGCGGCGAGCGCGGTGCGCACGCCCCGTTCGATGATCAGGCCGTAGAGCAGCAGGAAGGCCATGACACCGGCCAGGCCGAGCTCCTCGCCGACGGTGGAGAAGATGAAGTCGGAGTTGGCGGCGAAGCCGATGAGGTCCGAGTTGCCCTGGCCCCAGCCGGCACCGAGGACGCCGCCGGAACCGAAGCTCATGATCGACTGGCCGACCTGCTCGCAGGCACCGGACTTGGAGTAGCAGCCGAAGGGGTCGAGCCAGGCGTTGACACGTGCCTGCACGTGGCTGGCGAACGTGCCGACGACGACGGCGCCGCCGACGCTCATGAGCAGGCCGATCACGATCCAGCTGGTGCGCTCGGTGGCGACGTACAGCATGATCACGAACATGCCGAAGAACAGCAGCGAGGTGCCGAGGTCGTTCTCGAAGATGAGGACGAGCAGGCTCATCGCCCAGATCATCAGGATCGGGCCGAGGTCGCGGCCGCGTGGCAGGTAGAGGCCCATGAAGCGGCGGCTGGCCAGGGCCAGGGCGTCGCGCTTCACCATCAGGTAGCCGGCGAAGAAGATCGCGATGACGATCTTCGCGAACTCGCCGGGCTGGATCGAGAAGCCGCCGACGCTGATCCAGATCTTGGCGCCGAAGACGTCCGCGCCCAGACCCGGGATGACCGGCAGGACCAGCAGGACCAGCGCGCCCGCCATCGAGATGTACGTGAACCGCTGCAGGGTGCGGTGGTCCTTCAGGAGCAGCAGCACGGCTGCGAACATGGCGATGGCCACCGCGGTGTACATCATCTGGCGCGGCGCGGACTCGGAGAAGGCGCCGAAGCTGCGCTTGGCGAGGTTCTGCAGGCGCTCGGACTGGTCCAGCCGCCAGACCAGCACGCAGCCGAGCCCGTTCAGGAGGGTCGCGATCGGCAGCAGCAGCGGGTCGGCGTACTTGGCGTAGCGGCGCACGACGACGTGGGCGATGCCCGCGAGCACGGCGAGGCCGCCGCCGTAGACGAGCATGCCGGGGGGCAGCTCGCCGTGGATCGCGAGCCCCACGTTGGCGTAGGCGAAGATCGAGATGACCACGGCGAAGACGAGCAGAATCAGCTCGGTGTTCCGCCTGCTCGGCAGCTCGATGGCGCCGATGGTGGTCGTGTTGGTGACAACGCTCATGGTGTGGTGGGCCCCCTGTGCCCGCGTATGACTACTGCTTCCCGCACAGGCCCACCAGCTGCTGCTCTGCCGGAGTCAGGCTGCCGGGGCCCGGTGTCTGGTTGTTCTGCTCCGCGGTGCGGCGCTCCTCGTCCTTCTTACACGCGGAAACCTGCACTCCGAGTTCATCGATCTTCTGGCGGGCCCCGTCGAGGCTGGTCTCGCTGATGGTCGCCTCGACCTGCTTGCGCTTGAAGGGCGGAAGGTACTTCAGTTCGATGTCGGAGCGGTCCGTCTCCACCTTGGAGAGTTCCAGCGGGCCCAGCTTCTGGCTGATGCCGCGGAAGAGCGCGACGTGGTCGCCCTTGACGCCGACGTAGTACTGGGTCTGCGTCCAGCGGTGGGCGGCGTACAGGCCGCCGCCGACGACTCCGGCCACGATCAGCAGGATCAGCGTGCGGGCGGTCCACTTGCGCCCTTTGCTGCGGCGCCGGCGGGGGTTGTCGTACGCGTCCTCGAAGCGGGCCTCGTCGTCGTACGGCTCGGGGTCGCCGAAGCTGCCGTACGCGCCGCCCTGGCCGTGGCTCTGGTCGGGGTAGCCGTAGCCGGGGGCGTCGCCGCTGCCGGGCGGGCCGAAGGCGCCGGCGGGCGGCGGGACCTGGCGGCCCAGGCCCGCGGCGCGGCCCGCCGGGGTCTGCATGGCGCCGCCGTCGAAGAGCTGGTGCTGGTTCTCGGCGACCGCGCCGACGACGACCGGGGTGTCGTTCAGCTGGGCGGCGAGGGTGTCCCCGCTGTCGGTGTCGAGGACGTCGGCGACGATGCAGGTGATGTTGTCCGGTCCGCCGCCGCGCAGGGCGAGCTGGATCAGGGACTGCACCGTCTCGTGCGGGCCGTGGTAGTCGGCGAGGGTCTCTTCCAGGGTCTGGTGGGAGACGACGCCCGACAGGCCGTCGGAGCAGATCAGGTAGCGGTCTCCGACGCGGACCTCGCGGACGGACAGGTCCGGCTCGACCGTGTCGCCGCTGCCCAGGGCGCGCATCAGCAGGGAGCGCTGAGGGTGGGTGGTGGCTTCCTCTTCGGTGATGCGGCCCTCGTCGACGAGGCGCTGCACCCACGTGTGGTCCTGGGTGATCTGCGTCAGGACCCCGTCGCGCAGCAGGTAGGCGCGGGAGTCGCCGACGTGCACCAGACCGAGCCGCTGGCCGGTCCACAGCAGGGCGGTGAGGGTGGTGCCCATGCCCTCGAGCTGGGCGTCCTCCTCGACCATGACGCGCAGCTGCTCGTTGGCGCGCTGCACGGCCGTGCCGAGCGCGGTCAGGATGTCGGAGCCCGGGACGTCGTCGTCGAGCTGCACGAGCGAGGAGATCACCTCGGAGCTGGCGACCTCGCCTGCAGCCTGGCCGCCCATGCCGTCGGCGACCGCGAGGAGACGGGGGCCGGCGTAGCCGGAGTCCTCGTTGCCCTCGCGGATCATGCCCTTGTGTGATCCGGCGGCGAACCGCAGGGACAGACTCATGTGCACCTGCCCTGTCGACGCTTCCTCGGGGTACAACCGGTCTCGAGCCACACTGCCCACCCTCCGGTCGGGAGCGCGCTCGGGTCCGCGTCCTGCACGGGACGGACTGCCGCGGCTCGCTCGCTCCGCTCGCTCATTCTCGTACTACTTCCGCAGCTCGATGACGGTCTTGCCGATGCGGATCGGGGCGCCCGGCGGAATGGGCGTCGGGGTGGTCAGCCGGGTCCGGTCGAGATACGTGCCGTTCGTGGACCCGAGATCCTCGACGATCCACTGGCCGTCCCGGTCGGGGTAGATCCTGGCATGCCGGCTGGAGGCGTAGTCGTCGTCCAGCACGATCGTGGAGTCGTGGGCGCGGCCCAGGGTGATCGTCTGGCCGGCGAGGGCCACCGTGGTTCCCGTCAGGGTCCCCTCGGAGACGACGAGCTTGGTGGGCGCCCCGCGCCGCTGGCGCTGCTGCGGGGGCGCGGCGGCCTGGCGGCCGGCTTGCTGCGGCGCCGCCCCGCCGCTGCCCCGGCGCGAGCCGCGCTGGGTGACGCGCGTACCGAAGAGGTCGCTGCGGATGACCTGAACGGCCACGATGACGAACAGCCACAGAACGGCCAGGAAACCCAGCCGCATGACCGTCAGGGTCAGCTCTGACATTGCCCCCGCTTCACCCTTCGGCTTGCCGGTAAATGATGGTGGTACTGCCCACGACGATCCGCGAGCCGTCGCGGAGCGTAGCGCGGGTGGTGTGCTGCCCGTCCACCACGATGCCGTTGGTGGACCCGAGATCCTGGATCGTCGAGGGCGCTCCGGTCCGGATCTCACAGTGCCGGCGGGATACGCCGGGGTCGTCGATCCGCACGTCGGCCTCGGTGCTCCGGCCGAGTACGAGGGTGGGGCGGGAAATCTGGTGCCGGGTGCCGTTGATCTCGATCCAGTGGCGCTTGGCGGCGCCGCCCGGCGGCACGGGGCCCGGTCCGCCCGCACTCGGCCTGCGGCCCGGTGCGCCGCCCGGAGGCGGCCCGGCCGGCATCGGCGGCGCGGCGACCGGCGGGTAGCCGTAGCCGCCGCCCTGCTGGTTCTGGGGCGCCTGCGGCTGGGAGGTGCTCCCGGCCAGGGTACGGCTGCGGACGCGGTAGAGGCCGGTGTCGAGGTCCTCGGCCTTCTCCAGGTGGACCTTGATCGGTCCCATGAAGCTGTAGCGCTGCTGCTTGGCGTAGTCGCGGACGAGGCCCGCGAGCTCGTCGCCGAGCTGCCCCGAGTACGGGCTGAGGCGCTCGTAGTCGCCCGCGCTCAGCTCCACGATGAAGTCGTTGGGGACGACCGTCCGCTCACGGTTCCAGATCGTGGCGTTGTTGTCGCACTCCCGCTGGAGGGCTCCGGCGATCTCGACGGGCTGGACCTCGGACTTGAAGACCTTGGCGAAGGTGCCGTTCACCAGACCTTCGAGTCGCTGCTCGAACCGCTTCAGAACTCCCATGGGGCACCTCCTCCGTCATTGTCGCCCTGTACTGCTTACTGATCGTATCCACGCGTGGCGGATTCGGGTGGTTCCCCCTGGGTCCCGTCCGGACGAGTGTTGGTCCTCACAAGGGATCGTAGGGGTGCGCAAGGGACAGTGTCCCGCACCGGGAGTGCTGTGCGGGAGGGGCGATCGCGGCGGGATCGGGGGGCCCGGGGAAAGCGATGTGAATCCACCCCCGATGACGTGCTAATGTTTCGTTCGTCGCCAGGGGGACGGACCGAAAGGGAAGATCCACTGGGACGCTGCTCGGGCGAGTGGCGGAACGGCAGACGCGCTGGCTTCAGGTGCCAGTGTCCTTCGGGACGTGGGGGTTCAAATCCCCCCTCGCCCACAGATGGAACCCCCGCTTCGGAGAAATCCGAAGCGGGGGTTCTTCGTTGTGCCCGGACCGGATCCGACGCCGGGCCAACTTCCGTGCCGGGTCGGCGACTTTCGTCGCGCCGGCCACGACGAAAGAGGGCGTTGCCGCCGCGGCCGGGATGTCTAGGGTCGTCGCGTGGATGCGACGGCGAAGATGCGGACGGGCTGGAACTGGCTGCGGGGACCCGAGCCGTGGACCCGGCGGACGCTCGCCGGCGATCTGGCGATTGCGGTAATGGTCACTCTGCTCGGGCTGGGCGTCGAGGAGCTGGAGAACGGCAGCCCGGCACGGATGCTGGCCAGCGGGGTGGCCGTGGCCGCCCTCGTGCTGCTGCGCCGGCGGCTGCCGGCCGGGACCCTCGTCTGCGCTGCGGCGGTGGCCCCGTTCCTGCCCGGCACGGTGCTGGCCATCATCCCGCTCAGCTGGTCCGCGGGCCGCCGGATCGTCGGCGTCGGGCGGGCGCTGACCGCCTTCACCCTGGCGTTCCTCGCCTCGGTCGGCTTCTCCGTGGTCGAGCAGTGGTCCCAGATGCGGCCCCTGCTGGTGATCGTGTTCACCACGCTCATGTTCCTCGTCACCACCGTGATGCCAGGTCTGGCCAGCCGGTACTGGTCGCAGCGCCGGACCCTGCTGCGGGCCCTGCAGGAGCGCAACGGGCAGCTGATGCGGGAGCGCGCCATGGTCGCCGGGCAGGCCCGGCTGCGTGAGCGGCAGCGGATAGCCCAGGACATGCACGACAGCCTCGGCCACCAGCTGGCGCTGATCGCCGTCCACACCGGCGCGCTGGAGGTGGACCCCCAGCTCACCGACCGCCAGCGGGAGGCCGTGGGCGTGCTGCGGCAGGCCTCGGTGTCGGCCATGCACGAACTGCGCGAGGTCGTCGGGATCCTGCGCGACGGGGTGGAGGCCGAGGCCCCCGTTGAGGACGCGCAGCCCGCGGCCCGCGGCGTGGCCGGTATCACGGGCATCGTGGAGGCGGCGCGCTCCGCCGGCACCGACGTACGGCTGGCCGCGCAGGGGCGCCCGAGGCCGCTGGTGGCGGCCTGCGACCACGCGGCGTACCGGATCGTGCAGGAGGCGCTGACGAACGCGTACAAGCACGCCCCGGGGGCCGCCATCACGGTCGAGCTGCGGTACGAGGACGACTCGCTGGTGGTGGAGATCGCCAACGGCCCGGTTCCGGCGGGGGCGGGGGCGGGCGAGGTGGTCTCGGGCGGGCAGGGCCTGACCGGGCTGCGGGAGCGGGCCCGGCTCGTCGGCGGGATGGTCCACGCGGGCTCCACCGAGGGCGGCGGGTTCCGGGTGGCCGGCGTGCTGCCGTACGGGACGGAGCCGGCCGGGGCCGAGGACGTCGCGGACGACTTCGGGCAGCAGGCCCAGGCGCTGGCCGCGGCCGCCGCGGGGCCGCCGATGGACTGGGCGGCCGTGGACCGGGAGCTGGCGGTGCGCGGGCGCAGCCGGACCGGCGGCGTCGCCCTGGGCTGCGGCATCGCGGTCGCGGCGCTCGTGGTGTTCGTGATCGTGGTCGGGGCGGTCATGACGCTGCTGGTGGGATCGGTGACCAAGGCGATGCTCAGCCCCGAGGAGTACGAGCGGATCCAGGTCGGGGAGAGCGAGCGGGCGGTGCGCGACCGGCTGCCCTCGGGCGAGAGCTTCCTGACCGAGGGCCTGGACCGCAAGGGCCCGCTGAAGCCCGCCGGTTCGTCGTGCGTGGCATGGCTGTCCTCGGAAGGCGGGGAACTCGGCGACGATACGGTTTTCCGGTTCTGCTTCAAGGACGGCAAGCTCGTCGACAAGCAGTCGTACGTGGTCAAGCAGTAGGAGCGCGCGGGGTGACAGCCAAGGTGATCCGAGTGGTGATCGCTGATGACGAGCCGCTGATCCGGGCCGGCATCAGGATGATCCTGACGTCGGCGCCGGACATCGAGGTCGTCGCCGAGGCGGCGAACGGCCGCGAGGCCGTGGAGCTGGCCCGCTCGCACGCGCCGGACGTGGTGCTCCTCGACATCCAGATGCCCGTGATGGACGGCCTGACCGCGCTCGGGGAGCTCGGCCGGGCCGTGCCCGATGTGCGGGCGCTGGTCCTGACCACGTTCGGGGAGAAGGAGAACGTGCTGCGGGCCCTCGGCCAGGGCAGTGCCGGGTTCCTGCTCAAGGACTCCGCGCCGGGCGAGCTGATCGGCGCGGTCCGGGCGGCGGCGGCCGGAGACGCGTACCTCTCGCCGGGGGCGACCCGGCACGTCGTCGACCAGTTGGCGTCCGGCCGGGCGGCGGCGCGCAGCGAGGAGGCCAGGCGGCGGATCGCCGAGTTGAGCGAGCGCGAGCGCGGTGTGCTGGCCCTGCTGGGCGAGGGGCTGTCCAATGCGGACGCGGGCCGGCGGCTGCACATGAGCGAGGCGACGGTGAAGACGTACGTCAGCCGGATCCTGGCGAAGCTGGGCTGCGAGAACCGCGTGCAGGCGGCCCTGCTGGCCAGGGACGCGGGGCTGTAGATACGGTCGGGCCCGGAACGACGGAACGGTCGGGCCCGGAACGATGGAACAACGGAACAACGGAAATGCGCCGGCAGGGCCCGGCGGTCACGGGCGGGGGCACGGCAGCATGGCGATGACGGAACGGCACGCGGGGGACGCGGCGGGCGCGGAGTGCGAGGGGCGGCTGCCGGAGGTCCCCGGGTTCGGGCCGCGGACGGAGGACGGCTCGCCCCGGGAGGCCGGCAAGGCCCTGCGCAACCGGGTGCCGCGCTCGGCGCACGCCCGCTTCGAGCTGCCCGCCGGGCGGCCGGACGCGGTGCGCGCGGTGGAGGAGTCCAATGCCGGGCGGGTGTCCGAGCTGACGCCGATACGGGTCGGCAGGATGGCCGCGAACCCCTTCGCGTTCCTGCGCGGGGCGGCCGGGCTGATGGCCCACGACCTGACCACCGGCCCGGTCACCGGCATCGGGGCGCAGATCTGCGGTGACGCGCACGCCGCGAACTTCGGCCTGTACGGGGACGCCCGCGGCCGGCTCGTCATGGACCTCAACGACTTCGACGAGACCGTCTTCGGCCCCTGGGAGTGGGACCTGAAGCGGCTGGCGACCTCGCTGATCCTCGCCGGCCGGGTGGCCGGCACGGACGAGGACACCTGCCGGGCGGCCGCCCTCGACGCGGTCGGCACCTACCGCCGCACCATGCGGCTGCTGGCCAAGCTGCCGGCGATGGACGCCTGGAACGCCATCGCGGACGAGCGGCTCGTCGCGCACGCCGACGCCCGGGACATGCTCGGCATCCTCCAGCGGGTCGTGGACAAGGCCCGCAGCAACACCTCGGCGCGGTTCGCCGCCAAGTCGACCGAGCCCTGCCCCGACAACGGGCGGCGCTTCGTGGACGCCCTGCCGGTGCTCCGCCGGGTCGGGGACGCGGAGGCCGCTGTCGTCGCGGCCTCGCTGGGCCCCTACCTGAAGACGCTGCAGGGGGACCGGCTGCCGCTGCTCGCCCGGTACGCCATCCACGACGTCGCGTTCCGCGTGGTCGGCACGGGCAGCGTCGGCACCCGCTCGTACGTGGTGCTGCTGCTGGACCACCGGGGCGAGCCGCTCGTGCTCCAGGTCAAGGAGGCCCGTCCCTCGGTGCTGCTGCCCCACCTGCCCGCCGTGGGCTTCACGACCAAGGTCGAGGAGCACGAGGGCCGCCGGGTGGTGTCCGGGCAGAAGCGCATGCAGGTGGTCTCGGACATCCTGCTGGGCTGGACCACGGTCGAGGGGCGCCAGTACCAGGTCCGCCAGTTCCGCAACCGCAAGGGCAGCGTGGACCCGGCGGCGCTCTCCGCCGACCAGCTCGACGACTACGGCCGGATGACCGGTGCCCTGCTGGCCCGGGCGCACGCGCACAGCGCCGACCCGCGGCTGCTGTCCGGGTACTGCGGGAAGAACGAGGAGCTGGACGAGGCGTTCGCCGCGTTCGCGGTGGCCTACGCCGACCGCACCGAGGCCGACCACGCGGACCTGGTGGCGGCGGTGAAGGCGGGGCGGATCGCCGCGGAGTCCGGGGTCTGAGCGGGAGAACCGGGGCCGGCCACGGGATGCGGTGGCCGGCCGCGTCCGGCGGCCCGGCCGTGGTCACGGTCCAGGGTCGATGTTTCACGTGAAACCCGGGCCGGGGCGGACCGGGCTTAGGGTGGCCGGGTGAGCGAGCAGCAGAGTGAAGAGACCGCCTCCGCGACCTCCGGCGCATCCGGCCCGGCCGGTCAGCCCTCCGGTGACGAGCGGCCCGAGGCCCGCCTGGAGCGGGCCGTACGGGCCGCCGAGCAGGCGCTGATCGAGTTCGAGATCGCGGTGGAGACCTTCCGGGTGGAGGTCGAGAACTTCTCCCGGCTGCACCACCAGAAGCTCGGCCCGATGTACGCGCGGCTCGACGAGCTGGACGCCCTGATCGCCGAGGCGAAGGCCGAGCGCAGCGGTGACGCCGAGGACCTGCGGCTGGCCCGTGAGGCGCGCTCCCTGGTGATGCCCATGCCCGGGGTGGACGAGCTGTTCCACGACTGGATGGGCTCCGAAGGGATCTCCGACGACGCGGGCGCGATGCTCACCGACCGGCCGGTGCGGCCGCCGCAGCGGGTGCGCCCGACGGAGGAGGTCAAGCGCCTGTACCGCGAGCTGGTCCGGCAGGCCCACCCGGACCTCGCCCAGGACGAGGCGGAGCGGCACCGGCGCGACGCGTTCATCGCCCGGGTCAACGCAGCATACGGGCGGGGTGAGGAGCAGTTGCTGCGCGAGCTGGCCGAGGAGTGGGCGGCCGGCCCGGCGGCGGTGGCGGAGCGGCGGCTGAGCGAGAGCGAGGAGCTGTACGCCCGGCTGGAGTGGCTGGCGCAGCGCAAGGAGCTGCTCACGGTGGTGGCCCGCGAGCTGGAGGACAGCGCGATCGGGGCGATGCTGCGGATGGCCCCGGAGGATCCGGACCGGCTGCTGGACGAGATCGCCGAGCAGCTGCTGGCCCAGGTGTCCGAGAAGGAGGCCCAGCTCGCCGCCCTGGCCGCGGGGTGAGCCGGGCCGGCTCGGCTAAGTTGGAGCCCCGACCCGTGATGAGAGAAGGCGACGTATGAACTTCGGACCGCTTCCCTCGGTGGACGCCGCCGCGGTGCCCTCCGAAGGCTTTGTGCTGGACGTCCGCGAGGACGACGAGTGGGCCGCCGGGCACGTGGAAGGCGCCCTGCACATCCCGATGAGTGACTTCGCGGCCCGCTTCGGCGAGCTGACGGAGGCCGTCGAGGACGGCCGCCGCGTGCACGTGATGTGCCGGGTGGGCGGGCGCTCCGCGCAGGTCACCCAGTACCTGGTGCGCCAGGGCATCGACGCCGTGAACGTCGACGGCGGGATGCAGGCCTGGCACGGGGCCGGGCGCCCGATGGTGACCGACAGCGGCACCCCGGCCTTCGTGCTGTAGGACGTGCCGCAGGGCCGCGTCAGGCGAGGGCGTGGGCGGCCAGCAGGTCGCCCAGGGCCTCCTCGTGCGCGGCGGCCGGCCCGAGCTGGAGCTCCCACTGCTTGGCCCAGGCGTGGTAGCGGTGGAGCGGGTAGTCGGTGTCGGCGCCGAAGCCGCCGTGCAGGTGTTGGGCGGTCTGCACGACCCGGCGCACCCCCTCCGCGGCCCAGATCTTGGCGACGGCGATGTCCCCGGCGGGCGGCAGCGGGCCACCGGCCCCGCCGGTCGCCGCGTCGATCCGCCAGGCGGCCTGCCACAAGGTGGCCTCCATGGCGCGCAGGTCGATGTAGCGGTCCGCGGCCTGCACGGCGACCGCCTGGAAGGTGGCCACCGGGAAGCCGAACTGTTCGCGCTTGCCCGTGTACTCGCTGGTCATGGCCAGCACGGCCGTGCCGAGGCCGAGCGCGAGGGCGCAGGTCCCGACGGTGAGGAGCCGGTGCAGCCGTTCCCAGGCCGCCGGGGCGGCGATCAGGTGGGCCGCGGGCACCCGGACGCCGTCCAGGGTGAGTTCGGCGAACAGCTCCCCGCTGGTGGAGTACTGGTCGGCCGGGGCGAGGCCCTCGGCGCCGCGCGGGACGAGCGCGAGCACGGCCTCTCCCGAGCCGGTGTGGGCCGGTACGGCCGTCCAATCCGCACGGTGGGCCCAGGGCACGGCGGTCTGCATCCCGTCGAGGATCCAGTCGGTACCCTCGCGGCGTGCGGTGACGGCGAGTTCGGCGGGGTCGTGGCCGCTTCGGCCGTGGGCGGCGGCGGTGAGGACGAGCTCCCCGGTCGCGGCGCCGGGCAGCAGGGCGCGGGCGAGTTCGGGGCTGCCGTGGGCCTGGACGACGGCGGCGGTGGTGCAGTGCTCCAGCAGCGGCACCCGGGCCAGCCGCTTGCCCGCCTCGCGCAGCACCAGGCACAGGGCGACGGCGTCGAGGCCGGAGCCCCCGTACTCCTCGGCCAGGACCAGGCTCAGCAGGTCGGAGCCGGCGAGCCGGGCCCACAGGGGCCGGTCGAAGTCGTCGGCGACGGCGCCCGGGATCAGGGCGGGGCTGGGCACGCCGTCCGGGGCGACCCCGGCGAAGACGGCCCTCGCCGCCTCGGCGGCGGCCTGCTGCTCCTCGGTGAAGGTGAAGTCCACTGCCTGTCCTCCCGCGTGCACGGAACCCGGCGTCCGCCTCGATCTGACGGAGCGTCAAGATAGGGCAGGATCCGGGAATTGGACAGGCCTGTGGCGGGGGGGGGGGGGGGGGGGGGGGGGGGGGGGGGGGGGGGGGGGGGGGGGGGGGGGGGTGTTGGCTCTCCCCCCCCCCCCCCCCCCCCCCCCCCCCGACCGGCTCAGCGGTCGAAGTCGATCTCCACTTCCTCGGTCACCGCGTGGGACTGGCAGGCCAGCACGAACCCGGCCTCCGTCTCCTCCGCCTCCAGCGCGAAGTTGCGGTCCATCCGGACCTCGCCCTTGACCACGAAGGCGCGGCAGGTGCCGCACACCCCGCCCTTGCAGGCGTACGGGGCGTCCGCGCGGTTGCGCAGCACCGTGTCCAGCAGGGACTCCCCGCCCTGGACCGGCCAGGTGCCGGAGCGGCCGTCGAGGCGGGCGGTGACCCGGCCGTCCGCGGGCGCCGCGGCCGCCGCGGGAGCGGGTGCGGCGGCGTCCTCGACGTGGAAGACCTCCTCGTGGACCCGGCCGCGCCCGACGCCGAGCGCGCCCAGGGCCCGCTCCGCGGAGACGACCAGCCCGTAGGGGCCGCACAGGTACCAGCCGGTGACGTCGGCGACGGGCAGCAGCGCCGGGAGCAGGCCCTTCAGGCGCTCCTCGTCCAGCCGGCCGGACGGCAGTCCGGCCTCCTGCTCCTCCCGGGACAGCACGGTGACGAGCTGGAAGCGGTCCGGGTAGCGGTCCTTGAGGTCGGCGACCTCCTCCAGGAACATCGTCGAGGCCTGGGTGCGGTCGGTGCGCACCAGGCAGAACCGGGCGTCGGGCCGGGCCGCCAGCAGCGTCGCCGCGATCGACAGCACGGGGGTGATACCGCTGCCGCCGACGACCGCCGCGTAGTGCCCGCCCGCCGGTGCGGCGGCGGGGTCCAGGACGAAGCGGCCGGCCGGGACCATCACGTCCAGCGCGTCCCCGGTGGCGACCTCCTTGTGCGCGAAGGTGGAGAACTCCCCGCCCTCCACGAGCCGTACGCCGACCTGGAGCAGCTCCGGGCCGGGGCCGGCGGGGTCCGGGGCGGGCGAGCAGATCGAGTAGGTCCGGCGGACCTCCGCGCCCTCGGGGGTCGTACGGCGCAGGGTGAGGTGCTGGCCGGCGGCGTGCCGGTAGTCGGCGCGCAGCTCTGCGGGGACCGCGAGGGTCAGTGCCACGGAGTCGTCGGTGAGCCGGTCGACCGCGGACACCGTCAGCCGGTGGAAGGCGCCGTGGCGCGGGGGACGCGCGGAGCCCGGCGCCGGCGTGGGCGACGGCGTGGACGCGGCCATCTACAGCTCCTTGAAGTGGTCGAACGGTTCGCGGCACGCGGTGCAGCGGCGCAGCGCCTTGCACGCGGTGGACGAGAACCTGCTGAGCAGCTCGGTCTCGGTCGACCCGCAGTGCGGGCAGCGGACCGAGAGGGCGACGGGGACCGGCCCGCCCGCCGCGTGCGGGCGGGGCGGGGCGATGCCGAACTCGGCCAGCTTGCGCCGGCCTTCGGCGCTGATGTCGTCGGTCGACCAGGCGGGCGACAGGACGGTGCGCACCCGGACGTCCGCTATGCCGTGCCCGGTCAGGGCCCGCTCGATGTCGGCGGACATGGCCTCGATGGCGGGGCATCCGGTGTACGTGGGCGTGAGGGTGACCTCGGCGTGACCGTCCTCGTGCATCCGCACGCCGCGGACGACACCGAGCTCGGCCAGGGTGAGCACGGGCAGCTCGGGGTCGGGCACGGAGCCGGCCAGCTCGGTCAGCTCCGCCTCCAGGCGGCTCAGGGTCTCGGGCGCCTCCTGCGCGCGGGTCACCATGTCGCCCCCGGGTGGCTGCGGTGCAGGTGCTGCATCTCGGCCAGCATCCGGCCGAACGGCTCGGTGTGCAGGCCCTGCCGGCCGGCCCCGGCCGCCCAGGCGCCGGTGCGCGGGCCCTCGGGGAGGGACAGCCCGGCCCGCTCCAGGACGCCGCCCAGCGCGGTCAGCCAGCGGTCCTCCAGTGCGGACCAGTCGACCCCGTCGAGGCCGTCCACCGGCTGGAACAGCTCGCCGGTGTACTTCCACAGCGCGTCGAGGCCGTCCCGCATGCGCCGGCGGCTCTCCTCGGTGCCGTCGCCGAGCCGCAGCGTCCACTGCTCGGCGTGGTCGCGGTGGTACGCGGTCTCCTTGACGGCCTTCGCGGCCAGCGGGGCGAACGGGCCGTCCCCGGCGGCGAGTTGCGTGTGCAGCTCGTGCTGGTACAGGGAGAAGTACAGCTGGCGGGCGATGGTGTGGGCGAAGTCGCCGTTGGGCTGCTCCACCAGCTGGGTGTTGCGGAAGGACCGCTCCTCCCGCAGGAACGCCAGCTCGTCCTCGTCGCCGACCATCGACAGCAGGACACGGGCCTGGCCGAGCAGGTCGAGCGCGATGTTGGCGAGCGCGACCTCCTCCTCCAGGACGGGGGCGTGGCCGGCCCACTCGCCCAGGCGGTGGGAGAGGACCAGCGCGTCGTCCCCGAGGGCGAGGGCGGCCGCGGCCGGCACGGCGACGTCGGTGCCGGTCACAGGTGGCTCACCCCTTCGGGGATGTCGTAGAAGGTGGGGTGCCGGTACGGCTTGTCGGCCGACGGCGCGAAGAACGGGTCCCGCTCGTCCGGGGAGGACGCGGTGATCTCGGCGGAGGGCACCACCCAGATGGACACGCCCTCGCTGCGCCGGGTGTAGAGGTCGCGGGCGTTGCGCAGGGCCATCTCCGCGTCGGGCGCGTGCAGGCTGCCGGCGTGTGTGTGCGAGAGGCCGCGCCGCGAGCGCACGAACACCTCCCACAGCGGCCAGTTCTGCGTCATACCCCTGCCTCCTCGTTCGTTGCTGCGGCGGCCGGTGCCGCCGTCTGCTTGGCCGCGTACGCCGCGGCCGCCTCGCGGACCCACGCGCCTTCCTCGTGTGCCCGGCGGCGCTGGGTGAGCCGCTGCTCGTTGCACGGGCCGTTGCCCTTGAGCACGTCCCAGAACTCGGTCCAGTCGATGGCGCCGAAGTCGTGGTGCCCGCGCTCCTCGTTCCACTTCAGGTCCGGGTCGGGCAGGGTCAGACCGAGGGTCTCGGCCTGCGGTACGGCGATGTCCACGAAGCGCTGGCGCAGCTCGTCGTTGGAGTGCCGCTTGATCCGCCACTCCATCGACTGCTCCGAGTGCGACGACTCGGCGTCCGGCGGGCCGAACATCATCAGCGAGGGCCACCACCAGCGGTCCACCGCGTCCTGCGCCATCGCGTGCTGCTCCGGAGTGCCCTGGGAGAGGGCGAGGAGCAGCTCGAAGCCCTGGCGCTGGTGGAAGGACTCCTCCTTGCAGATCCGGACCATGGCGCGGGCGTACGGCCCGTAGGAGCAGCGGCACAGCGGCACCTGGTTGGTGATCGCCGCGCCGTCCACGAGCCAGCCGATCGCGCCGACGTCGGCCCAGGTCAGCGTCGGGTAGTTGAAGATCGACGAGTACTTCTGCTTGCCCGCGTGGAGCTTGTCGAGCAGCTCGTCGCGGCTGGTGCCGAGGGTCTCGGCGGCGCTGTACAGGTACAGCCCGTGCCCGGCCTCGTCCTGCACCTTGGCCATCAGGATCGCCTTGCGGCGCAGCGAGGGCGCGCGGGTGATCCAGTTGGCCTCGGGCTGCATGCCGATGATCTCGGAGTGGGCGTGCTGGGCCATCTGGCGGACGAGCGTCGAGCGGTACTCGTCGGGCATCCAGTCACGCGGCTCGACGCGCTCGTCGGCCGCCACCGCGGCGTCGAAGGCCGCCGTGAGCTGTGCCGCGAGGCCGGCATCCAGCCTCGCGTCCTGCCCCGATTCCGGGGTCACTGCCACCATCCCGGCTCCCTGCCAGAGTCTGTTGACCGCCCGACCGACCGATCGTTCGGTTCGTTCTCTTCAATGGTGAGACGGCGGCCCGTAGGGTGTCAACCTCTCTGGTCAACCCTGTGGACGCCGAACGATCGGGACGCGATGGAATCGAACGAGCGAGAGACCGCGGAAGCGGACGATCCGCCCGCCCGGCCGCCGACGGTCCCGCAGGCCGTACCGCCGGTCGTCCCGCCGGCCACGGCGCCGGTCGTCCTCCCGTTCCGCCCGGCGGGGATCGCGGGGCTGTCCCGCCCGTACCGGGTCGTCGCGGCCCTCGCCCTGGCCGCGACCGGCCTCGCCGCCTGCGCCCACCTGGCCCTGGTCTTCCTGCACGTCGCCCCGACCAACACGCTGAGCAAGCGGCACGCGGCGGCGGTCGACGGCTGGATCTACCCCGAGTTCGAACAGAACTGGAAGCTCTTCGCCCCCAACCCGCTCCAGCAGAACATCGCGGTCGAGGTCCGCGCGGAGTACCGGACCCCCGGCGGCGACGTGGTCGCCGGTCCCTGGCACGACCTGTCCGCCGCCGACGGCGCGGCCATCGAGCACAGCCTGCTGCCCAGCCACACCCGGCAGAACGAGCTGCGCCGGGCCTGGGACTTCTTCACCGGCTCCCACGACGAGGACGACACCCCGAACGGCGAGCGCGGCGACCTGTCGGAGCAGTACCTGCGGCGGATCGCCCTGAACCGGCTCGGCGAGGTCCGGACGGCCGGCCGGGACGGCGAGGTCGGCGAGGTCGTGCGGATCCAGCTGCGCTCGGCCACGCGCGCCGTGGCCGCGCCGGCGTGGAGCGACGAGCGGACCGACACCCAGACGTACTACCGGGAGCTGCCGTGGTGGACGGTCTGAGACGGGGGCGGGCCGCCGCGGCACGGGGGCTGGCGAAGGTCACCGGGGAGGCGCTCGGGCCCTACCAGAGCGCCGTCGTGCGGATCGGCTTCGCCGGGACCTGGCTCTTCTTCCTGCTGCGGGAGTACCCGAACCGGCACGAACTGTACGGGCCCGACGGCCCCTGGAGCTGGGAGCTGTCCCGAAGGCTCATCGAGTCGAACCACGCCTTCACGGTGCTGCTGTGGTCGGAATCGGTGTGGTGGTTCGAGACCGTCTACCTGGTGTCCGTGCTCGCCGCCGCGCTGCTGGTGCTGGGCTGGCGGACCAGGGCCACGTCCGTGGTGTTCATGGTCGGGGTGCTGTCCCTGCAGAACCGCAGCGTGTTCATGGGCGACGGCGGCGACAACGTCATCCACCTGATGGCGATCTACCTGGTGCTCACGCGGTGCGCGCAGGTGTGGTCGCTGGACGCCCGGCGGGCCCGGCTGCGGGGGTCCGCCTCGGCGGGGGCGGCCGGGCCGGTGCTGTGGGGCGTGCTGGGTGCGGTGTTCGTGTACGGGGCCGTGACCGGGCAGTTCGGGCTCGGCTGGACGGCGGCCTTCGCGGCGCTGTGGGTGGCCGCCGCGGTGTGGTGGATGGCCGAGCGGAACGAGGCGCTCGCAGCGGTGGAGGGGGTCGGGCGGAGCGAGGGGCGGGCCCTGCTGGACGTGCTGGCCAACGTCGTGCACAACGCCGGGATGCTGGTGATCATGGCGGAGGTCTGCCTGATCTACGCCACGGCGGGCTGGTACAAGGTCCAGGGCTCTCGGTGGCAGGACGGGACCGCCCTGTACTACCCGCTCGGGCTGGACTACTTCAGCCCGTGGCCCGGGCTGTCGGCGCTGCTGGCGGGCAGTGGGACGGTGGTGATGCTGCTGACGTACGGGACGGTCGTGCTGCAGGTGGCGTTTCCGTTCACGGTGTTCCAGCGGCGGATCAAGAACGTGCTGCTCGGCGTGATGATGGTGGAGCACGCGGGGATTGCGGTGCTGCTGGGGTTGCCGTTCTTTTCGTTGGCGATGATCGCCGCCGATGCGGTGTTCTTGCCGACCGGGTTCTTGGTGGGGATGGGGGTGGGGGTTCTGCGGGTGCGGGGGCGCTGGGCCGCGGTGTTTTCGCCGTCGCCGTCGCCGTCGCCGTCGCCGTCGTCGCCGCCGCGGTCGTCGTCGCCGTTGGCCTTGCCGGCGCCGGCCGGGAGTGGCGGACCGGATTCCGATCCGGACCCGGCTGCGGCCGCGGGGCCGCGGTAGTCGCCGCTGCGCGGAGCATCTCCCCGCCCCGCCCTTCCTCCGTTCCCCGGGCTCCGCCCGGACCCGTTCGCCTCAATCGCCGGCGGGGCTGCATCGGGGCTCGGCCCGGAGCCGCGCCTCAAACGCCGGCGGGGCTGGGTGGTGGCGGTGGGGCTTGGTTCGGGCTCGGCCCGGAGCCGCGCCTCAAACGCCGGCGGGGCTGGGTGGTGGCGGCCGGGCTGGGTGGTTCCGCGGGGTTGGGGATCGAGGTGGGGGTTAGGGTCGGGGTTATGGGTGAGGGTGTGGTGGGGGAGTGGCGGGAGGGTGTGGAGCAGGGGCTCGTCGTGCTCGACGGGTTTCATGCGCTGAAGCACGCGCTGCGGTTCGGGGCCGATGTGCGGGTGGCCGTGGCCGATGATCCCGAGGCGGTGCGGGCGCTGGCCGCTCAGCTGGCTCCCGATGTGGGCGGTGACCTCGATCGGGTGCTGCGGGTCGGCGAGTTGCGGACCTTCCTCCCCCGCGTGCACCCCACAGGCGTCGCCGCGCTCGCCGTGCGGCCCGATGCCGCCGAAGCGCGGGCCCGGCTGGAGCGGATGCCGCGTACCGCGCCCGTCGTCGTCCTCGACAATCCGCGGAACCTCGGCAACGTGGGCGCCGTGGTGCGGCTCGCCGCCGGCTTCGGGGCGACGGGCGTCGTCACCCGTGGCGACCTGGACCCATGGCACCCGAACGTGGTGCGCGCCGGAGCCGGGTTGCACTACGCCACCACCGTGCAGTCGGTGACCCTGGAGACCCTTCCGGCCGGGCCCGTGTACGCGCTCGACCCGGAGGGCGAGGACATCCGTGCCCTCACCCTCCCGGACGACGCGCTGCTGGCCTTCGGCTCCGAGCGGCACGGGATCTCGCCCGAGCTGCGCGCCCGGGCGGACCACCTCGTGTCCCTGCCGATGCGCCCGCAGGTGTCCAGCTACAACCTGGCCACCAGCGTGGCCATGACCCTGTTCCACTGGGGCGGCCCCCGCCCGCAGCACTAGCCGCACGTCACGCCTGGCGGCGGACCTCCACCATGCGGAAGCGGTTCGAGACGAACGCCCCGTCGCACAGCGCCGCGTTCGCGGCCGGGTTGCCGCCGGAGCCGTGGAAGTCGGAGAACGCCGCGGTCTGGTTGACGTAGACCCCGCCGGTCAGGTTCAGCGAGAGCTGCGCCGACTCCTCCAGGCAGACCTCCTCGATCGCCCGCTCGGTGTCCCCGGAGGTGGTGTACGCCCCCACCGTCATCGCGCCCTTCTCGCGCACCGTGCGGCGCAGCAGGGCGAGGGCGTCCTCGGTGCCGTCCACGGCCACCGCGAAGGAGACCGGGCCGAAGCACTCGGAGAGGTAGGGCGCCGAGTCGTCCGCCTTGGCCGCGTCCAGCTTCACCAGGACCGGGGTGCGCACGACGGCGTCCGGGAACTCGGGGTTGGCCACCTCGCGGGAGGCCAGCGCGACCTCGCCGAGGCCGGCGGCCGCCTCCAGGCGGGCCTTGACGTCCGGGTTGACCAGCGCGCCCAGGAGCGCGTTGGCGCGGGCGTCGTCGCCGAGCAGGCCGCCGACCGAGGCCGCGATGTCGGCGACGACCTCGTCGTACGTCTTGCGGCCGGCGTCCGTGTCGATGCCGTCCCGCGGGATCAGCAGGTTCTGCGGGGTGGTGCACATCTGGCCGCTGTACAGCGACAGGGAGAAGGCGAGGTTCGCCAGCATGCCCTTGTAGTTGTCCGTGGAGTCGACGACGACCGTGTTGACGCCGGCCTTCTCCGTGTACACCTGGGCCTGGCGGGCGTTGGCCTCCAGCCAGTCGCCGAACTCCGTGGAGCCGGTGTAGTCGATCACCCTGATCTCGGGGCGGACGGCCAGGTCCTTGGCGACGCCCTCGCCCGGGCGGTCGACGGCCAGCGCGACCAGATCGGGGGCGAAGCCCGCCTCCTGCAGCACCTCGCGGGCGACCTTCACCGTGAGCGCGAGCGGGAGGACGGCCCGCGGGTGCGGCTTGACCAGCACCGCGTTGCCGGTGGCGAGCGAGGCGAACAGGCCCGGGTAGCCGTTCCACGTCGGGAAGGTGTTGCAGCCGATCACCAGGGCGATGCCGCGCGGGACCGCCGTGAAGGTCTTGCCCAGCTGGAGCGGGTCCTTCTTGCCCTGCGGCTTGGACCAGTCGGCCCGGCCCGGGACACGGGTCTGCTCCTCGTACGCGTACGCCACGGCCTCCAGGCCGCGGTCCTGCGCGTGGGGGCCGCCCGCCTGGAAGGCCATCATGAACGCCTGGCCGCTGGTGTGCATGACCGCGTGGGCGAACTCGTGCGTCCGCGCGCTGATGCGGGCCAGGATCTCGATGCAGACCAGGGCGCGCGCCTCCGGACCGGCGTCCCGCCAGGCGCCCATGCCCGCGCGCATCGCGGGGAGCAGCACGTCCGGGTCGACGTGCGGGTACTCGATGCCCAGGGCCGGGCCGTACGGGGAGACCTCGCCGCCCGTCCAGCCGTCGGTGCCGGGCTGGTCCAGGTCGAAGCGGGTGCCCTTCAGGGCCTCGAAGGCGGCGAGCCCGTCGGCCGGCGCGGTCTCGCCGTACGCCTTGGGGTGCTCGGGGTGCGGGGACCAGTAGGCACGGCTGCGGATGGCCTCCAGCGCCTGGTCCAGGGTGGGCCGGTGCTTGGCGGACAGCTCCGACAGGGCGGGCAGCTGGGGGACGGTGGGCTCGGCGGCCATCAGGGACCAACTCCTCGTTGAGCCGGGCAAGATCAGACTGGATCGCAGACTGGGATCAGGCAAGGGCGGGTGAAGAAGAGCAGACTGGAGTTAGAGTAACCGAACGATCGGTCGGGACAAGAGGGCCCGGCGGACCTGTGGATAACTCGGTGCGGGAGGATCAGGACATGACAGCAATCGAACGGTCCCGCACCGTTGCGGTGATCGGCGCCGGCACCATGGGCCAGGGCATCGCCCAGGTCGCGCTCCTCGCAGGTCACCGGGTGCTGATCTACGACATCAACGCCGCCCTCGCCGCCGACGGCGTCGCCATCGTCCAGGACCGTGTCGATCGCATGGCCGCCAAGGGCCGTCTGGAGCCCGCCGAGGCCGAGGCCGCGAACGGCCGGATCGCTCCGGCCTCCGCCCTCCCCGACCTCGCGGACGCCGCGCTCGTCGTCGAGGCGGTCGTCGAGGACACCGCCGTCAAGCGCGCGCTCTTCGCGGCACTCGAACAGGTGGTGGCCCCGGACGCCCTGCTGGCCACCAACACCTCCTCCCTCTCCGTCACCGAGCTGGCCGCCGGGCTCGCGCACCCCGGCCGCTTCCTCGGCCTGCACTTCTTCAACCCGGCCCCGCTGCTCCCGCTCGTCGAGGTGGTCAGCGGCCACGCGACCGACCCGGCCGCCGCCGAGCGCGCCCACCGCACGATGCTGGGCTGGGGGAAGACCCCGGTGCGCTGCGCCGACACCCCGGGCTTCATCGTCAACCGCATCGCCCGTCCCTTCTACGCCGAGGCCTTCGCGGTGTACGAGGAGCAGGGCGCCGACCCGGCCACCATCGACGCCGTGCTCCGCGAGTCCGGCGGCTTCAAGATGGGCCCGTTCGCGCTGACCGACCTGATCGGGCAGGACGTCAACGAGGCCGTCACCCGGTCGGTGTGGGAGTCCTTCTTCCGCAGCCCCAAGTTCACCCCCTCGCTCGCGCAGCGCCGGCTGGTCCAGTCGGGCCGCCTCGGCCGCAAGTCGGGGCACGGCTGGTTCCCGTACGGGTCGGACGCGCCGGCCCCGGTCCCGCACACCGCCGCGCCCGAGGAGGCCCCGGAGAAGGTCACCGTGGTCGGCGACCTGGGCCCCGCCGCGGACCTCGTCGACCTGATGGAGGAGGCCGGGATCGCGGTCACGGCCGCCGGCACCGGGGGCCCGTACATCCAGCTGCCCGGCGAGGGGCAGCTGGTGCTCGCGGACGGCAAGACCTCCGTGGAGTTCACCGACGTCGTCTACTTCGACCTCGCCCTCGACTACCGCGGGGCCACCCGCATCGCGCTCTCCGCGGGCGAGGACACCAGCGAGCAGACCGTCGCCGAGGCCGTGGGGCTGTTCCAGCGGCTCGGCAAGCAGGTCTCCGTCATCGGCGACGTCCCGGGCATGATCGTGGCCCGCACGGTGGCGATGCTGATCGACCTGACCGCCGACGCCGTCGCCCGGGGCGTGGCCTCCGCCGAGGACATCGACACGGCGATGCGGCTCGGCGTCAACTACCCGCTGGGCCCGTCCGCATGGCACGAGCGGCTCGGCAGCGACTGGGCGTACGACCTGCTGCACAACCTCGACGAACGCTGCCCCGGCGGCCGCTACGCACCCTCGCTGGCGCTGTTCAGGCTGGGCTACGCGGAATCCCCCGAGGAGGCCGGGGGCGCCCCCGAGGCCCCCGAGGGCGCCGTGGACGCCGCCGCGGCGGAGGAGGGCGCGTGACGACCGCCCGGCGGGACACCTACACCCCCGAGTCGCTCCTGACGGTCGCGGTCCAGGTCTTCAACGAGCGCGGCTACGACGGCACCTCCATGGAGCACCTCTCCAAGGCCGCCGGCATCTCCAAGTCCTCGATCTACCACCACGTCGCGGGCAAGGAGGAACTCCTCAGCCGCGCCGTCAGCCGGGCGCTCGACGGGCTGTTCGCCGTGCTCGACGAGCCGGGTGCGCTGCAGGGCCGGGCGGTCGAGCGGGTCGAGTACGTCACGCGCCGCACGGTGGAGGTCCTGGTCTCCGAGCTGCCGTACGTGACCCTGCTGCTGCGGGTCCGGGGCAACACCCGGACCGAGCGCTGGGCGCTGGAGCGCCGCCGGGAGTTCGACCACCAGGTCGCGGAGCTCCTCAAGGCCGCCGCGGCCGACGGGGACCTGCGGGCGGACGTGGACATCCGACTGGCCACCCGCCTGCTGTTCGGGATGGTCAACTCCCTGGTGGAGTGGTACCGCCCGCACCCCGGCACCACCCCGGACCAGCTCGCCGACGCCGTGGTCCACATGGCTTTCGACGGGCTGCGCACGGTCCGCGGCTGACCGGCGGAGCGGTTCGTCTGGGTTGCGGCGATTCTGGCCGAAAAACTGTGCGATGAAGGGCCCCCTCCGGCATGTACGCTGAGCGCGATTCACATTCCTGAGCGTGTTCAAAACTGGGGGGCCGGTGCGCAATCGCCGTCTTGTAATGTCCGCTGCCGTCGCCGTCGCGGCCAGCGTCGGAATGGCCCTGGCGCCGGTCGTGGCGCAGGCCGCTCCCGCCGCACCCGCGGCCAAGGGCAAGTCCGTACGGGGCGTGGACGCGGGCAAGCTGGTCCAGCCCGAGGCCAAGACCTTCCACAGCCCCGCCGAGCGCTCGGTCCGCAAGACCCTGCGCACGGCGAAGGGCCAGACCGCCGCCGCCGAGGCCGCGCCGCTGACGGCGGGCACGGCCTCCGCGGGCAACCCGGACCTCGCGGTCGTCCTCAACGCCAAGCCCACGTCGGCGCACGGCATCGAGCTCCAGTCCTCGATCGTCAGCGCCCCGGGCGTCACGCTGAAGCTGACCGTCGACTGGGGCGACGGTGCGGTGGACGTGTCCGACGGCACCCCCGGCCTGGAGACGACCCAGCAGCACCGCTACGCCGAGCTGGGCGAGTACAACGTCAAGGTCACCGTGACGGACGCGACGAACCAGGTCGAGGTCGTCAACCAGCTGCCGCTCTCGACGATCGGCTCGGACTTCACCCCGCACACCCCGACCCGTCTGCTGGACACCCGCAGCGGGACCGGCGCCCCGAAGGCCAAGGTCGCGCCCTACACCTCGGCCCGGGTGAAGATAGCCGGCAACGCGAAGATTCCGGCCGGTGCCAGCGCCGTCGCCCTGAACGTCACCGCCACCAACACCACCAGCGGCGGCCACGTCACGGCCTTCGCGTCCGGCGGCAAGCGCCCGACCACCTCGAACCTCAACTACGAGGCCAACCAGACCGTTCCGAACATGGTGATCGTGCCGGTCGGCAAGGACGGGTACGTCGAGCTGTACAACGGCGGCTGGGAGACGATCGACCTCATCGCCGACGTCACCGGCTACTTCACCCACAGCGCGTCCAGCGGCTACACCCCGATGACGCCGGTCCGCTTCGTGGACACCCGCGAGGGCCTGGGCACCGCCCGCGGCCAGCTCGCCGGCCAGGGCACGTTCGGCACCCAGATCAGCGGCCTGCGGGGCGTCCCGGGCGGCATCACCGCCGTGGCGCTGAACGTGACCGTCACCAACCCGCGTGAGGACGGCCACCTCACCGTCTTCCCGAGCGACGTGCAGGCCCCGAGCACCTCGAACCTGAACTTCCGCGCGGGCCAGACCATCGCCAACTCGGTGATCGTCCCGGTCGGCCCCGACGGCAGCATCAAGGTCCGCAACGGCGCCTGGGCCGGGACCGACGTCATCGTCGACGTCGTCGGCTACTACAGCCCCGACAGCCAGGGCGCGTACATGTCGACCGCCCCGAGCCGCCTGATCGACACCCGCGACCCGGTGAAGTGGGGCAACGAGCCGCTGGCCGCCCGCAACTACATCTGGCTGAACGCGTCCCACAAGGAGCAGGGCATCGCCGGGTACGTCATGAACACCACCGTGACGAGCCCCGCCGAGGCCGGCTTCCTGTCGGTCGCCCCGGACACGAACGCGCCCACCGACTACTTCAACGACACCGTCGTGGAGCAGGTCCGGCCCACCGCGTCCAGCCTCAACTGGGCGGCGAACAAGACCGTTGCGAACCTGGTCCAGGCGAGCTCCGGCGGCACCAACGGCGTCGTCGACTTCTGGAACCAGAGCTGGGGCCCGATCCACCTGATCGTGGACATCTTCGGCTACTACGAGACGAAGTAGGCGCCCGCGGCGGCGGCCCGGTCCCGGATGGCGACCGGGCCGCCCCGATGGCAGCCTGGAAGGGAAGTTCCCGGCGACCGGTCGCCACCTCCGCACCACTGTGCACCCCAGTTCGTCCGCGGGAGGTGGACCCTCGTGACAAGCCGTGCTCCTCGAACCCGCTGTCTTCTCGGCCCCCTCGTGGCGGCCGTCCTCTCCGCCGCCCTGGTACCCGTCGCGGCGCCGCCCGCCGCGGCCCAGGGCTGCGACACCTCCGTGCTGTGCCTCATCAACGCCCAGCGCACCAGCCGGGGGCTGCCCGCCCTGACCGTCAACCAGCCGCTGACGAACGCGGCCCGGCAGCACGCCGTGGCCTCCGTCCAGCAGAAGTGGTGGGGTCCGGGCAAGGACCCGCACCGGAACCCGCAGACGGGCTCCACGCCGCAGAGCCGCATCACCGCGGCCGGCTACTGCCCCAACCCGCGGTCCTGGGCGTTCGCCGAGATCACCTACACCGGCTGGGGCACCGGCGGCAGCCCGAAGGCCGCCGTGAACTGGTGGATGAACAGCCCGGGCCACCGGGCGATCATCCTCGACGGCTCCCTGCGCGACGCCGGCCCCTGGGCGCAGGCCGGTTCGGCCGACCCGGCCGGATCCGGCGCGGCCAACGCCTGGACCTACGTGGTGACCTTCGGCCGCTGCCAGCGGTGATCCGGTCCGCATCTCGCCGGTCCGCATCCGGCCGGTCCGCATCCGGCCGGTCCGCATCCGGCCGGTCCGCATCCGGCCGGTCCCGGGCCGGCCGGTCCCGGGCCGGCCCGGCTCTCCCGGAGGACCGCTAGTCCTCCGGGAGAGCCGGGCCGGCTCCGCCGCCGTCCGGGGCCTGGTCGAGCAGGTCCGTCTCCTCGAAGACCAGCAGGGTGCGCGTGGAGAGCACCTCGGGAATGGCCTGGAGGCGGGTGAGGACCAACTCGCGCAGGGTCCGGTTGTCGGGGGTGTGGACCAGCAGCAGGACGTCGAAGTCGCCGCTGACCAGGGCGATGTGCGCGGCGCCCGGCAGCTCGCGCAGCTTCTCGCGGACCGTGCGCCAGGAGTTCTGGACGATCTTCAGGGTGATATAGGCAGAGGCGCCCTGACCTGCGCGTTCGTGGTTGACGCGGGCCGTGAAGCCGCGGATCACCCCGTCGTCGATGAGCCGGTTGATCCGGGCGTAGGCGTTCGCCCGCGACACGTGGACCTGCTCGGCCACCGAGCGTATCGACGCGCGGCCGTCCGCCTGCAGCAGGCGCATGATCGACCGGTCGATGGGGTCCAGCGGGCGGGGCGGGGCGGAAGGGACGTATGGGCCGGAGGAGGAAACCCCCGGCGGTACCGGTGCGGAACCGCTCGCGGCCATTTGTTCATCCGGCATTGCCCACTGCCTCCCTCTCCTGGACGTCCTGCACCCATCCCAGGCCCCCGGCGCCAGTTTGTCCACAGCCTGGAGCCGCATGTAGCCAAATTGCGCCATCGACCGAACAATCGGTTGGTGAGGCGCCTCACAGCCGAGGTACTTCCTGCCCGCTTCCCAAAAGGAGGTGTACGCCGCCATGACGGTCCAAGAGCTGCCCGGTGCCGGGGCGTCCCACCGCACCACCCCGCCGCCCGCCTGGAGTCCCCGGACGGACCCCGCCCCGCTGCTCCCGGACCCCGCGCCGTACCGGGTGCTGGGCACGCCGGCCGCAGAGAAGCTCGACCCCGAGCTGATGCGCCGCTGCTACGCCGAGCTGGTGCGCGGCCGGCGCTACAACGCGCAGGCGACGGCCCTCACCCGGCAGGGCCGGCTCGCGGTGTACCCCTCCACGGTCGGCCAGGAGGCCTGCGAGATCGCGGCCGCGCTGGTCCTCCAGGAGCAGGACTGGCTCTTCCCCAGCTACCGCGACACCCTCGCGGCCGTGGCGCGCGGCCTGGACCCGGTCCAGGCGCTGACCCTGCTGCGCGGCGACTGGCACACCGGCTACGACCCCCGCGAGCACCGGATCGCCCCGCTGTCGACCCCGCTCGCCACCCAGCTGCCGCACGCAGTGGGCCTGGCGCACGCCGCGCGGCTGCGCGGTGACGAGGTCGTCGCCCTCGCCATGATCGGCGACGGCGGCACCAGCGAGGGCGACTTCCACGAGGCCCTGAACTTCGCGGCCGTCTGGCAGGCCCCGGTGGTCTTCCTCGTCCAGAACAACGGCTTCGCCATCTCCGTACCGCTCGCCAAGCAGACCGCCGCCCCGAGCCTCGCCCACAAGGCCGTCGGCTACGGCATGCCCGGCCGCCTCGTCGACGGCAACGACATCGCCGCCGTCCACGAGGTGCTGTCCGAGGCGGTCCGGCGGGCCCGGTCCGGCGGTGGCCCGACCCTGATCGAAGCCGTCACGTACCGCATGGAAGCCCACACGAACGCCGACGACGCGACCCGCTACCGCGGCGACGCCGAGGTCGAGGCGTGGAAGGGGCACGACCCGGTGGCCCTGCTGGAGCGCGAGCTGACCGCCCGCGGCATCCTCGACGAGGCGGGCATCGAGGCCGCCAAGGAGGCGGCCGAGCAGATGGCGGCCGCCCTGCGGGAGCGGATGAACGCGGACCCGGTCCTGAACCCGATGGACCTGTTCGAGCACGTCTACGCGGAGCAGACCGGCCGGCTGCGCGAGCAGGCGGACATGCTGAGGGCCGAGCTCGACGCGGAGGAACAGTCGTGACCACGGTGGCGGCGAAGCCCGCGACGATGGCGCAGGCCCTGAACAGGGCCATGCGCGACGCCATGGCGGAGGACCCGACGGTCCACGTCATGGGTGAGGACGTCGGCGCCCT
The DNA here is from genome assembly GCF_055564695.1 of Streptomyces sp. NPDC029014. Taxonomy (NCBI): domain Bacteria; kingdom Bacillati; phylum Actinomycetota; class Actinomycetes; order Kitasatosporales; family Streptomycetaceae; genus Streptomyces; species Streptomyces sp. NPDC029014. The sequence goes on along the minus strand of NZ_JBVHVT010000029.1, from coordinate 36,527 downwards.
CGGCGGCGTCTTCCGCATCACGGACGGCCTCACGAAGGAGTTCGGCGAGGACCGCTGCACGGACACCCCGCTCGCGGAGGCCGGCATCCTCGGCACCGCCGTCGGCATGGCCATGTACGGGCTGCGGCCGGTCGTCGAGATGCAGTTCGACGCGTTCGCCTACCCGGCGTTCGAGCAGCTCATCTCGCACGTGGCGCGGATGCGCAACCGCACCCGCGGCGCGATGCCGCTGCCGATCACCATCCGCGTGCCGTACGGCGGCGGGATCGGCGGCGTGGAGCACCACAGCGACTCCTCCGAGGCGTACTACATCGCCACCCCCGGCCTGCACGTGGTGACCCCGGCGACCGTCGAGGACGCGTACGGGCTGCTGCGCGCGTCGATCGCGAGCGACGACCCGGTCATCTTCCTGGAACCGAAGCGGCTGTACTGGTCGAAGGCCGCCTGGAACCCCGAGGCGCCCGCCGCCGTACCGGGCATCGGCACGGCGCAGGTCCGGCGTCCGGGCACGAGCGCGACGCTGATCACCTACGGGCCGTCCCTGCCGGTGTGCCTGGAGGCGGCCGAGGCCGCCCGCGAGGAGGGCTGGGACCTGGAGGTCGTCGACCTGCGCTCGCTGGTGCCGCTCGACGAGGAGACCGTCATGGCCGCCGTGCGCCGTACCGGGCGCGCGGTCGTGGTGCACGAGGCGAACGGCTTCGGCGGACCGGGCGCGGAGCTCGTCGCCCGCATCCAGGAGAAGTGCTTCCACCACCTGGAGGCGCCGGTGCTGCGCGTCACGGGCTTCGACATCCCGTACCCGCCGCCGATGCTGGAGAAGCACCACCTGCCCGGTGTGGACCGGATCCTGGACACCGTGGCCCGCCTGCAGTGGGAGAACTGATGGCGCAGGTAATGGAGTTCAAGCTCCCCGACCTCGGGGAGGGACTGACCGAGGCCGAGATCGTCCGCTGGCTGGTGGCGGTCGGCGACGTCGTCGCCGTCGACCAGCCCGTGGTCGAGGTCGAGACGGCCAAGGCGATGGTGGAGGTCCCGTGCCCCTACGGCGGTGTGGTCACCGCCCGCTTCGGGGAGGAGGGCACGGAACTCCCCGTCGGAGCACCGCTGATCACGGTGGCGGTGGGTGCGGGTGCGGGCGACGCCGCTGCGGTGGCCGGTTCGGGCGCGGAGCCGGAGGCGTCCGGCTCCGGCAACGTCCTGGTCGGCTACGGCACGGACCACTCCCGCCCGGCGCGTCGGAGGCGGGTGCGACCGGGCTCCGCCGCGCCGGCTCCCGCCCCTGCCGCCGCCGCTCCCGCCGCTCCCGTCGCGGCCCTGGCGCCGGCGGCCGCAGCGGTGGCCGTTGCCGCCCCGGCGGCCCTGGTCACCGGGCCGGTACCGGTGATCTCGCCCCTGGTGCGCAAGCTCGCGCGGGACCACGGGATCGACCTGCGCGCCCTGCGCGGCTCCGGCCCCGAGGGCCTGATCCTGCGCGCGGACGTCGAGGCGGCCGTCAAGGCCCCGGCGCCGGCTCCGGCCCCCGTTCCGGCGGCGGCCGCTGCGGTCGAGGCGGCCGGTGAGCGCATCCCGCTCAAGGGACTGCGCGGCGCGGTGGCCGACAAGCTCTCGCGCAGCCGCCGGGAGATCCCGGACGCCACGTGCTGGGTCGACGCCGATGCGACCGAGCTGATGGCGGCCCGGGCGGCGATGAACGCCGCGGGCGGCCCGAAGGTCTCGGTGCTCGCGCTGCTGGCCCGGATCTGCACCGCGGCGCTCGCCCGCTACCCGGAGCTCAACTCCACGGTGGACCTCGCGGCGAACGAGATCGTCCGGCTGCCCGCCGTGCACCTCGGCTTCGCCGCCCAGACCGAGCGCGGCCTGGTCGTGCCGGTGGTGCGCGACGCCCAGGGGCGCAGCGCCGAGTCGCTGACGGCGGAGTTCGCCCGGATGACGGAGCTGGCCCGCACGGGCAAGCTGGCCCCGTCGGACCTCACGGGCGGCACGTTCACGCTGAACAACTACGGGGTGTTCGGGGTGGACGGGTCCACGCCGATCATCAACCACCCGGAGGCGGCGATGCTCGGGGTGGGCCGGATCGTCCCCAAGCCGTGGGTCCACCAGGGCGAGCTGGCGGTCCGCCAGGTGGTCCAGCTGTCCCTCACGTTCGACCACCGGGTCTGCGACGGCGGGGCCGCGGGCGGCTTCCTGCGGTACGTGGCCGACTGCGTCGAGTCCCCGGCGGTCCTGCTGCGCTCGCTGTAGCCGCACGGGGCCGGCAGTACACCGCCGCGGCTCCCGGTACGGGTCACACGGCCCGCGCCGGGAGCCGCGGCGGCGTCCAGTCCGCATGCCGCAGGATGCCGCGGACCACGACCCCGGACGGGCCAGTCGCAGCGCGCCGTTGCGTTCGCAGGGACACCGCCCCGGGGTGGCCGGGCAGCCCGGCCCGCCGAGCCGTCCGGCCCGCCGAGCCGCCCGGCCCCTGGCCCAGGTTCGGCGTCATCGCGTGCGCGGCGTCCCCTGCAGGGCGACCCGACCCGCGGCGTAGGAGGGCAGCGGGGTCACCAGCTCGTGGACGTCGTGGTGCAGCACGTCCTCGGGGCGGGTGGCCGCCAGCAGCCGGGCGACCGCCATCGAGTAGCCGCCCGCGGGGGCGCTCACATCGTCAGCAGGAGCTTGCCCACGTGGCTGCTGGACTCCATCGTCCGGTGCGCCTCGGCCACCTCACGGACGGGGTACACGGCGTGCACGACCGGGCGGATCCGGCCCGCCGCCACCAGCGGCCACACGTGCTCCCGCACCGCCGCGACGATGGCCGCCTTCTCGGTCTGCGGTCGGGCCCGCAGCGTGGTCCCGGCGATGGCCGCCCGCTTCGACAGCAGGGTGCCCAGGTTCAGTTCGGCCTTGACCCCGCCCTGGAGCCCGATGATGGCGAGCCGCCCGTTCACGGCGAGGGCGTCGACGTTCCGCGCCAGGTACTTCGCCCCGATGATGTCCAGGATCACGTCGGCCCCGGCACCGCCCGTCGCGGCCCGCACCTCCGCCACGAAGTCCTGCTCGCGGTAGTCGATCAGGACGTCCGCGCCCAGCTCCTTGCAGCGGGCCAGCTTCTCGGGTCCGCCGGCGGTCACCGCCACCGTCGCGCCGACGGCCTTCGCGAGCTGGATCGCCATGGTGCCGATGCCGCTGGAGCCGCCGTGCACCAGCACGGTCTCGCCCGGCCGTACGTGGGCCACCATGAACAGGTTCGACCAGACCGTGCAGGCCGCCTCCGGCAGGGCCGCCGCGGTCACCAGGTCCACGCCCTCCGGAACGGGCAGCAGCTGGCCCGCCGGCACAGCCACCCGCTCGGCGTACCCGCCGCCGCTGAGCAGTGCGCACACCTCGTCGCCCACGGCCCAGCCGGAGACGCCCGGGCCGACCGCCGAGATCCGGCCCGAGCACTCCAGGCCCGGGTGGGGCGAGGCGCCGGGCGGTGGGTTGTAGAAGCCCTGGCGCTGCAGGACGTCGGCACGGTTGACCGCGCTCGCGGCGACGTCGACGAGGACCTCGCCCTCGCCGGGCACCGGGTCGGGGGCCTCGGCCCAGACGAGGGCCTCGGGGCCGCCGGGCTGCTCGATGGAGATCGCATGCATGGCCCGGAGCGTACGCCAACTCCCCGGTTGCGGGCCCCCTCCCCGGCGCCGATAGTGGGAGGGTCGTCCGACCTTGATCAGCGGTCGCCGGCAGGGCCGTTCGCCCGCGCCGGCGCCTTTCCCGCGGAATCGAGAGAGGGGCAGTCCATGCGCACGTCCCCCCGCATCCGCCGGCTGGCGACGGCCGCGACGGCCTTCGCGGCCGGCGGCCTCATGCTGCTCCCCGTTCCCGCCGTGGCACACCCGGCCGCACCCGCCGACCCGGGCCCGGTGTCGGGAGCCTCGTTCCAGCTCGTCAACGCGCAGACCGGCACGTGCGCGACCGTCGCCGGGGGTGTCTCCACGGCAAACAACACCGAGCTCGTCCAGTTCAGCTGTGACACGCACCCGTCGCGCCGGTGGATCCTCACCCACTACAACGGCCGCTCGTACCAGCTCGTCAACGACCAGACCGACAAGTGCGCGACGGTCGCCGGCGGCGAGTCCGTCGAGAACAACGTCGGCCTCGTCCAGTTCACCTGCGACAGCCACCCCTCGCGCCGTTGGAGGGTCACCAACTGGGACAGCGCGAGCAGCTCCTACCAGCTCGTCAACGCGGGCACCGGCCTGTGCATGACGGTGGCGGGCGGGGTCTCCACCGACAACAACGTCAGGCTGGTGCAGTACGACTGCGACACCCACCCGTCGCGCCGCTGGAGCCTGCGCCTGGCGGGATGACCTACTCCTTCGCGCCGGCCCCTTCGCCCGGGGAGGCGGGCGGAGCCGCGCGGACGATGGTGATGAGACGGTCCGTCAGCTGGAGCGGGCTCGCGTGCGGGTCGTCGTACGGGATCAGCCGGTGGCCGCGGAGCACGCTGACCACCAGGTCGTCGGTCTCCCGTACGCTCCGGCCCACCTCCGCCTTGTTGACCGGCCGCTCCATGATGTCCAGCCCGCTGCCCTGCTGGATCAGGTCCTCCATCACCGTGCCGGCGCTGGGACTCAGGACCGACAGGCCCAGGAGCCGCCCGGCCGCGCTCGCGCTGGTGATGACCGCGTCGGCACCCGACTGGCGCAGCAGCGGGGCGTTCTCCTCCTCGCGGACCGCGGCGACGATCTTCGCTCCGCGGTTGAGCTGCCGCGCCGTCAGGGTGACCAGCACCGCCGTGTCGTCCCGCTGGGTGGCGATGATGACCTGACGGGCCCTCTGCACCTCGGCGCGGAGCAGGACATCGGAGCGGGTCGCGTCGCCCACCACCCCCGTGAACCCCTCGGCGTTGGCCGTGTCGATCACCTTGGAGCTGGGGTCCACGATGACGACCCGGTCCTTCCTGAGGCCGGTGGCCAGCAGGGTCATCAGGGCGGAGCGCCCCTTGGTGCCGAAGCCGACGACGACCGTGTGCTCGCGCAAGTTCTTCCTCCAGCGGCCCAGCCGCCACTCTTCCCTGGTCTTCTCGGTCAGCACTTCCAGGGTGGTTCCCACCAGGATGATCAGGAACAGCACCCGCAGCGGAGTGATGAGCAGGATGTTGACCAACCGGGCGCTGTCGCTGTACGGGACGATGTCGCCGTAGCCGGTCGTCGACAGGGTCACGGTGGCGTAGTAGATGCAGTCCAGCAGGTCGACCGTGTCGTTCGCGTTGTCGTGGTAGCCGCCGCGGTCGAGCCAGACGATCAGGACCGTCAGGAACAGCACGAACAGGGCCATCAGCACCCGTTTGGCGACCTGCCGGATCGGCTTCTCCACCACCCGCCGGGGCAGTTGGACGCGGCGCGAGACGAGGTTCTCGCCCGCTTCCCGGGCGATCGCGTCCTGGCCGTGGAGTTTCACGTGAAACATCCTCCCGAGACCCACGGCAGGTCGAGGATCTCCAGGTCCTGCCCCGCCCGCGCACCGTGCGGCGGTACGACGGCCAGCGCATCGGCGGCGGCGATGCCGCGCAGCATCGCCGGGCCGTTGTAGCGCAGCGGTACGGCGTGCTCGTCGGTCAGCATGACCGGAACGAGCCGGGTGTCGTACGGGTGGCCGGGGATCCCGCCCTGGACGGGGACGGCGTACCGGGGGCGCTGCCGGCGGCCGGCGAGGGCGCGCAGCAGTGGTTCGGCGAGGGTCAGCAGGCCGGAGACGGCGGCGAGCGGGTTGCCGGGCAGCCCGACGAGGTGGCGGCCCTCGGTGCGGTCGCCGAGCCGGGCCAGCAGCATGGGGTGCCCGGGGCGTACGGCCACCCCGTCGACCAGCAGCTCCGCCCCGGCCCGGTGCAGGACGCGGTGGACGTGGTCCACGGGCCCGGAGGCGGTGCCGCCGGTGGTGATGACCACGTCGGCCGTGGAGCCGGTGACCGCGTCCAGCAGGGCCTCCGCGCCGGCCGGGTCGTCGCCGATCCGGCGGGTGCCGATGACCTCGGCCCCGATCCGGGTCAGCCAGGGGGCCAGCATGGGGCTGAGGGCGTCGCGGATGAGGCCGTCGTGCGGGCGGCCCTCGGTGAGCAGTTCGTCGCCGAGGACCAGCACCTCCACCCGGGGCCGCGGGCGGGTGGCCAGCTCGTCGTACCCGGCGGCCGCGGCGAGGCCCAGCACGGCCGGGGTGACCAGCGATCCGGCGGGCAGCATCAGGTCGCCGGAGCGGCACTCCTGGCCGCGCGGGCGGATGTCCTGGCCGGTCTGCACCGGCCGGTCGGCGTAGAGGTGGGAGCCGGACTCCCGGGAGTGCTCGCTGCGCAGCACGGCGGTGGTGTCGGCGGGGACCCGGGCGCCGGTGGCGATCCGGACGGCCTCCCCGTCGGCCAGCGGCTCGGGGCGCGCGGAGCCGGCCAGCACCCCCTCCCCCGGGCGCACCGTCCAGGGGCCGGGCCCGGCGACGGCCCAGCCGTCCATGGCGGAGGTGTCGAAGGACGGCAGGTCGGTGAGGGCTTCCAAGGGCTGGTCCAGCACCTCCCCGAGGGCCTCGGTCAGCGGCACGCGGTGGATGCGGGCGCGGACGCCTGCTCCGGCGCGGGCGGCGGCCTCGCGGGCCTGCGTCCAGCCGAGGGCACGGCGCCCGGCCGGGCCCGGGCCGGGGCCGCCGCCGGCGGGGGCGCGGCTGACCAGGGCGAGGGCCTCGTCGAGGGCCTCCATGGCGCGGTCGGCGTCGGTGGGGCTCATCCGGGGGTGCTCTCTCCGGACGCGGTGCCGTCCCCGGTCTCGGCCGCCCAGCGCAGCGCCAGCTCGGCGGCCTTGCGGGAGGCTTCCGCGACGGCGGCGGCGGGATCCGCTCCGGCGGCTTCGGCACGGGCCGCCGCGTAGCCGACCAGGAAGGTGGTCAGCGGGGCGGCGGGCCGGGCGACGCCGTGGGCGGCGTCACGGGCGAGGTCGAGCAGGGCCTTGGTGTCGACGTCCACGTCGATGCCGAGCTCGGCCTTGGCTGCGGTGATCCATTGGTCCAGCACGTTTCCATGCTCCCTGATCCTGGCGCGGGCTGAAGCAAGATCCTCCCAGGTGTCGCAGTCGAAGGAGGCGAGCGGCTCCGTGTCCGTCACGTGCGTCAGCCGCAGCTCGGCGGTGAGCGCGCGCAGGGGCAGCCCGGACAGGGTGCCGTGCTCGGCGGCCAGCAGGGCGATCTCGCGGCGCAGCGGCTCGGCCCGGTAGGCGGCGACCAGGGGCTGGTCGCGGCCGGTGCGGTCGCGCAGCAGGGCGCCTTCAGGGCCCTCCGGATCCACCGGGCCTTCCGGGCCCTCGCCGTCCGCGGCGCCCTGCGCACCGGACGCCGAGAGCAGGGACCGGACGGTGCCCCGGTCGAGGAAGGGGAGGTCGGCGGAGAGGACGAGGACCAGCTCGGCCGTGGTCTGCCGCAGTCCGGCGTCGAGGGCGGCCACCGGCCCGGCGCCGGGCGGGTTCTCCCGGGCCCAGCGGACCGGCCGGGCCGTGGGCCGGCGGTCCCCGACCACCACGGTGGCCGCCGCGTCGGCGCAGGCGTCGAGGACGCGGTCGAGCAGGGTCCGGCCGCCCACGCGGAGGCCCGGCTTGTCCGCACCGCCGAGTCGCCGCGCGGCGCCGCCGGCGAGGACGATCGCGTCGTAGCTCATGCCCCGAGTATGCGCGGACCATGTCCCGGCCGGGGAAACGCACTTGCCGCGGCTCGGACGTGAAACGGGCGGGGCCGGTGCGATCCGGCCCCGCCCGCGTGCTCGTCGCCGCTCGCGCGGTGGCTTACAGGTACGGTCCCGAGCGGACGGGCCGCTGCGGGCCTTCCTCGTCGTCGTCGTGGGACGCGCCGGCCGGCAGGGCCCGGCGCATCTGCTCCAGTTGGGCCCGCGCCGCCATCTGCTGCGCGAACAGGGCGGTCTGGATGCCGTGGAAGAGACCTTCCAACCAGCCCACCAACTGGGCCTGCGCGATCCGCAGTTCCGCCTCGGAGGGCACGGCCTCCTCGGTGAACGGCAGGGAGAGCCGCTCCAGTTCCTCGACGAGCTCCGGAGCCAGGCCGTCCTCGAGCTCCTTGACCGACGCGGCGTGGATGTCCTTCAGGCGGACCCGGCTCGCCTCGTCCAGAGGCGCGGCGCGGACCTCTTCCAGAAGTTGCTTGATCATGCTGCCGATCCGCATGACCTTGGCGGGCTGTTCGACCATTTCCGTCACCGGGACCTCGCGCGACTCGTCATCGGCGCCGCCGACCGCCATCCCGTCCTGTCCCACGATCAGGACGTGCGGGGGACTGTCCTGCGACCGTTCACTCCTCGGCATCTCCATGCCTGTCATTCTCTCGCACACCTGGGTTCTCAGACGGTGTGCCCCCGTACGCGCGTGATCCACCCTGTACGGGGGCGGCAACACCGGGTGACCGTCAGGCGGCTGCGCGCCTGGCGAGCCCGTCGCCGGACCGGGTCACCAGGGCGGCCAGCAGGGCGGCGCCGAGCGGGACCAGGAGCAGCAGCGTCCCGAACGTCTCCCACGGCAGCACGACCGGCACGTACACCGTGTGGTCCGGGCTGCCGGGGAGTTCCAGGAGTCGCTCGGCCTCGTGCCGCTGGAAGAGCCGCAGACCGACCGCGGGCAGGATTCCGGACGCGGTGCCCAGGACGACTCCCATGAGGGCCACCAGGCCGCACTGGAAACCGCTGAGGGCCCGTCGCACCCGTGGGGGCGCGCCGACCGCCGACAGGGTCTTCAGGTCCGCCTCGGCGTCGGTCTGTGCGAGTCCTGTCGCGATGCCGGCGGCGCCGAGGGTGACCAGGCCGGCGAAGACGGTCAGCACGAGCAGGGCGACCCTGTCGCCGCCCTGGTAGCCGGACTCGATCTGGACCGGGGCCTCCACGCCGATCCGGTCGATCTGCGCGGCCAGCTGCTGCCGCTGCCGGTCGGTGGCCGCCCCGTCCAGGGTGAAGTACGAGGCGAACGGCCGGGTGGTGAGTCCGGCCGCCCGGGCGGCGGACGGCGGCAGGACCAGGGCGATGCCGTAGCCGTCGAGGCCTTCGGGCGCCTGGTGCACGGCGAACACCTTGTCCTCGCCGGGGGCGTCGTCGCCCGATCCGCTCACTGCACGGTCCGCCTCGGCGCTGATCAGCCGCACCGTGACCCGGCCGTCCTTGACGTCGCGCCGGTCGAAGGAGACGGCCCGCCCCGACTTCAGCGCGGAGACCGTACCCGGGTCCGTGACGGCGAGGGCGGTCAGCAGCTTCTCGTCGGCGACGACCAGCGGGTACGCCGAGACGTGCCGGGGGACGGCGCACCGCCAGTCCCGGCGCAGCGCCTTCTGCTCCGCCGCGGTGAAGGAGGAGAGCTTGACGCCGGCCGCGTGCAGCGGGCAGCGCTGGTCCGCGGGCCGGAAGACCTCGGCCCGGCCGCAGCCCTCGCCGTGCGCGTCCTGGTCGCAGTCGGGCGCCCCGACCTGGACGTAGTCCACGTCCGCCCGTACGGACAGCGGGAGTTCGCGGCTCACGGCCTCGCGGACGGCCGCCATGGCCTTCTGGTGCCCCTCCTCCTGCAGCTCCACCCGGCCGGCGCCGGCCGGCAGGTCGGCGACGTACTCGAACCGGGCCTGGGCGTCGCTGCTGTGCTCGTAGGTGGCGACCGCGACGGTACCGGCGACGGCGGCCATGACGGCGGCCACGGCGGGCGCGGTACGGCCCCGGTTGCGCACGGCGTCGCGCAGGGCGAGCCGGGGCGACAGCGGCAGCCAGCGCCCGAGCCGCCCGAACAGGCCGACCAGCACCGGGGTGAGGGCGACGAGGCCGAGCTCGGCGAGGGCGCTGCCGAGCACGACGATGCTGGCGCCCATCGCGGCGGCGCTTCCGAGCAGGGCGATCGCCGTGCCGAGGCCGAGGGCCGCGAGCCCCACGAAGGGCAGGACGCGGTTGGCCCGGCGGATGCCGCGCCGGCCGGTCAGCGAGGACAGCACGGTCTGGCGGGAGGCGCCGACGGCCGGGGCCACCGCGGCCAGCAGCCCGGTCACGACGGCGAGCAGCGCGATCCCGGCGATCTCCAGCGGGCGGAAGTCGAGGCTGCCGAAGCGCACGCCGACGAACTCCTCCAGCCACGGCCGCAGGGCCACGGTGAGCAGCGTGCCGGCCGCGGTGCCGAGGACGGCCGCGGCCGCGCCGATGACCAGGCCTCCGGAGAGCACGATGGCCCGGATGTGGCACCGGTCGCCGCCGTTGGCGCCGACGAGCCCGAGCTGGCGGCGTGCGCGGCGGGCGCCGACCGCGAAGGCGGGCCCGGCCAGCAGGCAGATCTCCAGCACCGCGAGGCCGACGACCGTGGCGAGCACGGCCATTTCGCTCGCCCGCGTCTGCTGCGGTCCCTCCTGGAGGAGGTCGTCCGTCTGCGCGTAGAGCGGCACGTCGGAGGGGGCCGGCGGGTGCAGGGTGACGGCGCGGGACTGGACCAGGACGCCCTTGGTGTTGGCCTCCTTGACCATGTTCCACGTGAAACCACCGGGCCCGGTCTTCACGAGGTACGTGTCGTGGGCGACCACTCCGGGCACCCCGGCGGACTGGAGCTCCTTGTCGAGCGGGGTCAGCAGGGTGCCGGGCGGGGCGATGACCTCTTCCCTGCCGAGTTCCGACGGCACGTCGTACGCGCCCACGATCCGGTACCAGGTGGCCGAGCCGCGGGGGGTGAACTGCGAACCGACGAACAGGCCGGAGGCGTTCAGGAAGGCGTTGGTGGCGACCACCTCGCCGGTCTCCTCGGGCGCCCGCCCGCGGTCCATCACGACCATGCCCCCGACCAGCGGGTCGGCCAGGTCGAGCTCGCGGAGGTCGGTGTCGAGCAGCCCGTACCGGGTGCGGACCTTGGCGCGGCCGGTGCTGTCCTTGACCGAGGTGGTGCCCGCCGGGAGCGCGGAGGCCAGCTGCTGCGGGTCCGGCTCCCGCGACTGCCCGGGGGTGAAGCCGCCGACGGGCTCGAAGCCGGCGCCGTCGGGCGTCTGGTAGACGGGGACCGCCACGCCCGAGGAGGTCAGGGCGGCGTCGGCGGCGCCCATCGTGCGGGTGAGGTTCTCGGCGGGCGAGAGCAGGGCGCTGCGCAGGGTCAGGTCCGTCGCGCTGACCCCGATGATCGGCAGGGCGATCATCGCGAGGACGAGGGAGCTGCGGCCCTTGGCGCGCCAGGCTTCGCGGCGGGCTATCCGGATGGCCGCGATCCAGGAGTGGTACGCCTTCACGGGCGTCACGCCCGGCCCGGGAGCAGCGAGTCGGCGTCGCTGCGCACGGTCGAGTCGACGATGCTGCCGTCGCGTACGAAGACCACGCGGTCGGCCCAGGCGGCGAAGCGCGGTTCGTGGGTGACGAGGATGCCGGCGGCCCCGGCGTCGCAGCGCGCGCGGAGCAGGGCGAGGACGGATTCGCCGGTCTCGGAGTCGAGGGCGCCGGTGGGTTCGTCGGCGAGGACGAGGCGGCGGTCGCCGACGAGGGCGCGGGCGATGGCCACCCGCTGCTGCTGGCCGCCCGACATCTCGTCGGGGAACCGGTCGGCGGTCGCGCCGAGCTCCATCTCCTCCAGGGCGGCGAGGGCGGCGGTCCGGGCCTTGCGGGCGGACACCCCGTCGAGTTCGAGGGGCAGGGCGATGTTCTCGGCGGCGGTGAGGGCCGGGATCAGGTTGTAGTCCTGGAAGACGTAGCCGATGCTGCGGCGGCGCAGGGCGGCGAGCTGGCGGCGGCTCACGGCGGTGATGTCGGTGCCCTCGACGACGACGCGGCCGCTGGTGGGCCGGTCGAGCCCGCCCGCGAGGCTGAGCAGCGTGGACTTGCCGGAGCCGGAGGGCCCCATGACGGCGACGAGTTCGCCGGGGTACACGGCGAGGTCGATGCCCCGCAGCGCGTGCACCTCGGTGGCGCCGGTGCCGTGCGTGCGGACGAGTCTGTCGAGCTGGAGTACGGGCTGCGCGGGGCGCTGGTCGGGCATGGGTCCCCCCTGGGACGGCGGTGTCGTCAGCTCCGCGGGGAGCGGGCGGCGCGGGGCTTCGGGGCGGCGGCGGGGCCGGAGGAGGCAGGTTCGTCGGTGGTGGGGTCGTCGGTGGTGGGGCCGTCGGCGGGGCCGGAGGCGGGTTCGGCGGCCTGGGGAAGGGTGGTTGCGGCTCTCCGGCCGGCCGTGAGGGAGAGCCGGACGAGCCGGGACTCGCTGTGGTCGAGCCAGCGGGCCTCGGCTTCGGTCTGGAAGATCAGCTGTTCGAGGACCAGGAGCCAGGCCACGTCGTCGCGTTCGTGGGACTCGCCCTTCTCGATGGCGGCGAGTGCCTGCACCTTGAGCCGGGTGTAGTCCTGCATCGCCTTGATCGTGGCGTGCCGCTGGGCCTGGATGACGGCGCGGATGTCCACGTCGGGCGAGCCCACCGCCATGGCGAGCTTGATGGACAGCTCGTCGCGGGGCGGGTTGGCGCGGTCGACGGGGCGCGCGTACCACTCGCGCAGTTCTGCCCGGCCGGTGTCGGTGATGGCGTAGAGGGTGTGGCCGGCGGTGTCCTCGCCGCCGGGGGCGACGAGTCCGTCGCGCTCCAGGCGGGCGAGGGTGGTGTACACCTGCCCGACGTTCAGGGGCCAGGTGGCGCCGGTGCGGGACTCGAACTCGGTGCGCAGCTGGGAGCCGTACCGGGGTCCTTGTTCCAGCAGGGCGAGAAGGCCGTGGCGGATCGACATACCGAGTATGTATACCGAGTATGTTGCTCCCCGCAAGGCGTTCCCCGGGACGGTCCGCACGCGTCGATCCCGTGGTGCGTGCGGAATCCCGTGCGTTTCGTGGCAGGTCAGAGGCCCTTGCGCAGCCGCACCCCGAGGTAGCCCAGCCCCAGCCCCATCAGGGCGAAGCCGGTGCCGAGCGGGAGCAGGTGCGCGGCCAGGTCGGCGGCCCGTTCGTTCGGCTCGGTGGCGAGGGTGGAGGGGAGTCGCCCGCCCGGGGTCTGCCGCGCCGGAGGCGGCTCGGGCGGAGGCGGGGTGGCGGGCGCGGGCGGGCGGGGCCGCACCGGGGGGAAGGGGCGGGAGGCGAGGACGGCCTCCGGGTTCGCGGGCTCGGCCGCGGGACGCCCCGGCCGCACCCGCCCGACCCCGGCGACGCTGCCGGCCAGCTTCCCGTACTCCTCCTCGCCGGGGGCTTCGTCGGCCTGATCGGCGGTCCGGGGCGCCGCCGCGGGCGCCGCGGCCAGGAGGGAGGCGGAGGCGGCCGGGGCGGCGGGCGACAGCGCCGCGGCGAGCAGCAGGGCCACGGCGGGCAGGTGCCGGGTCCGCGCGACCGGCAGGCGCCAGGTCCGTGCGACCCGCAGGCGCCAGGTCTGAGGGACCCGAGGGAGCCAGATCTGAGGGACCGGCAGGCGCCAGGTCTGAGGGACCCCCGGGAGCCAGGTCCGCGGGACCCGCGGGCGCCAGGTCCGTGCGACCGGCAGGTGTCGGGTCCGTGCGACCCGCGGGCGCCGGGTCCGTACGACCCGTAGGCGTGGGGGCCGCGTGACCGGTGGGCGTGGCGCCCGGATTCTTCGGTTCACGGGGAGCCCCTCCCATGCGTGGGGGTCCCCCCGGACGGAGTCTGGGGGAGGCCGGGATGTTCACGCTCAGATTCACATGGTGGGGCAAAACAGGCATCCCGGGCGCCCTATCGCGGGTGCCCGGGATGCGGTGTCCCGTACATGGAGCCGAACGGCGGACAGCCGTCCGGTCGGCGGGGCCGGCAGCCGGCCGCAGGGGCCGGCCCGCCCGCCGTTCGCCTACTGCGGGTCGCCCGTGGAGATGACCAGCGTGAACTCGGTGCCGTCCTTGTCGATCTTGCCGCCCGCTTCGGGCAGCTGAGACAGCACCGTGTCCTCGCCGTAGACCGCCTCGTCCCGCTTCTCGATCTTGTACTTCCAGCCCGCGGCCTGGATGCACTCCTTCACCGAGCGGACGTTCTTGTACCGGAAGTCCGGCGCCACGACCTTGGAGGCGTCGCTGTAGTGCTTGGTCGGCTCCTTGCACTTCTGCAGGTCGATGGTGCGGCTGGTGTCCGGGCCCTTGTGCCCGGCCTTGGCGGAGCCGGACGGGTTGGTCGCCGGGCCGCCCGTGGTCGTCTGCTGGTTGGCCTGGTCGTTCTTGCCGCCCTCGTCGTCGCCGTTGTTGACGACGGCGTAGACGAGGCCGCCGATGGCCAGCAGCGCCACCGCGATCGCACCCACGACCACCGGCATGTTCCGCTTGCCGCCCGCGCCACCGGCGCCGACCGACGCCTGCTGGGCGGTGGAGGAGGCGAACGGCGGCGGGGTCTGCGGCGCGTACCCCTGCGCCACCGGCTGCTGCGGCGGGTAGGCGTACCCGCCCTGACCGTGCGTCTGCGCCATGGGCGGCGGGGTCGGCGCGTACCCGGCCGGGGCCGGGGTCGGCGCGTACGGCTGCTGCACCTGCTGGGCCGTCGGCGCCGGGAAGCCGGAGTCCAGCGGCGGGAACACGGCCGAGCCGACTCCCGCTCCGCTGCCGCCGGTGTGGGCGCCCGGGACGATGGCCGGGGCACCGGTCTGACCGGCCGCCAGCACCCGTGCGATCTCGTCCCGCATCGTCGCCGCGGTGGGGAAGCGCTCGTTCGGGTTCTTCTTCAGGGCCCGCGCCACCAGAGCGTCCATCGCCGGGGTGAGCGAGCGGTTGACGGAGGACGGGGCGACCGGCTCCTCCTGCACGTGGGCGTACGCGATGGCCAGCGGCGAGTCGGCGTCGAAGGGGAGCCGGCCGGTCAGCAGCTGGAACAGCATGATGCCGACCGAGTACAGGTCGGAGCGGGCGTCGACGCCGCGCCCCAGCGCCTGCTCGGGCGACAGGTACTGCGGGGTGCCGACGACCATGCCGGTCTGCGTCATCGACGTGACGCCGGACTGCATGGCGCGGGCGATGCCGAAGTCCATCACCTTGACCACGCCGCGCTTGGTCATCATCACGTTGCCGGGCTTGATGTCGCGGTGGACCAGCCCCATCTCGTGGCTGGTGTCCAGCGCGGCCAGCACGTCGGCCGTCACCTTCAGCGCCTTCTCGGCGGGCATCGCCCCGTACTGGCGGACGTCCGCGGCGAGTGCCGAGCCGAGCGGCTGGCCCTCCACGTACTCCATGACGATGTACGGCATGACCGCCGCGTCGCTGCGGCCGTCGGGGAAAGTGACCTCGCCCTCACCCGTGTCGAAGACCGAGACGATGTTCGTGTGCGACAGTTTCGCAACAGCCTGGGCCTCGCGGCGGAACCGCTCGCGGAAGGACGCCTCCCGGCCCAGGTCGCTGTGCAGCGTCTTGATGGCGACCTGCCGGTCGAGCGCACTGTCGTACGCCAGGTAGACGGACGCCATACCGCCCGCGCCGAGCAAGTCCCTTAGCTGGTAACGGCCACCGGCCAGAGATCCGCCCGCGTACTGGGCCTGATTGCCGTCCTGGCTCATGGCTGTTGCTTCCCCTCGGGGTGTGTCTCTACGCGTCCGGCTGATCGCATGTCGGGCCCAGTCTGCCGGAGGGCAAGCACACGTCAAGCCAGGTACCCGTTCCGTGACGACAAGGCCACCACGAGCCATTGTCCGAACGGCCACCTGTTCCGAGGCTGTAGCGTTCATCGGAGCACACGAAATGGACCTACCGCTCAGCGGCGGCCGAGAGAGACGACGGCGAGGACTCATGGCACCCGAACCCGAGGACAGCGGCGCCGGGATGGCAGACGATCCTGAGCATTGGGGCGCCGGCGGCCTGGTCGGCGACGGCCGCTACCGGCTGACCCACCGCCTGGGCCGCGGCGGCATGGCCGAGGTCTTCGCCGCCGAGGACGTCCGGCTGGGCCGGACCGTGGCCGTGAAGCTGCTGCGCCCCGACCTCGCCGAGGACCCCGTCTCCAAGGCCCGCTTCACGCGCGAGGCGCAGTCGGTCGCCGGGCTGAACCACCACGCCGTCGTCGCCGTGTACGACTCGGGCGAGGACAAGGTCGGCCCGAACACCGTCCCCTACATCGTCATGGAGCTGGTCGAGGGCCGCACCATCCGCGACCTCCTCATCAGTGCGGAGGCCCCCGGGCCCGAGCAGGCCCTCATCATCGTCTCGGGTGTGCTGGAGGCGCTGGCCTACTCGCACCAGCACGGCATCGTCCACCGCGACATCAAGCCCGCCAACGTCATCATCACCGACACCGGTGCCGTGAAGGTGATGGACTTCGGCATCGCCCGCGCCCTGCACGGCGCCCAGTCGACGATGACCCAGACCGGCATGGTCATGGGCACCCCGCAGTACCTGTCGCCCGAGCAGGCCCTCGGCAAGGCCGTGGACCACCGATCCGACCTGTACGCCACCGGCTGCCTGCTGTACGAACTGCTCGCGCTGCGCCCCCCGTTCACCGGCGAGACCCCGCTGTCCGTGGTCTACCAGCACGTCCAGGACGCGCCGGTGCCGCCCTCGCAGCTGCCGGAGGGCCAGACCATCCCGCAGGAGCTCGACGGCCTGGTCATGCGCGCCCTCGCCAAGGACCCTGACGACCGGTTCCAGAGTGCCGAGGAGATGCGCGGGCTCGTCCAGTACGCCCTGCAGATGCTCCAGGACCAGGGGCCGAACACCGGCACCTGGAACACCGGCCCGGTCACCATGGCCCTGCCGCACGGCCGCGGCGGCGCGGCGCCCACCACCGCGATGCCCGTCGCCCAGCCCGGCGGCCGACAGCCGTACGCCGCGCACTCCGCGACCTCGCAGTTCCAGCAGCCGATGGTGCCGCCGCTGAACCCGGACGACGGCACGGCCTTCCCCGGCGGCGGGTACGACACGCACGGGCACCACCCGGGCCACGGCGGGGGCCGTGACGGCTACGACGCCTACGACCGGTACGACGACCGCGGCAGCGGCCGTTGGAAGGTGTGGCTGTTCGCGGTCCTCGCCATCGTCGCGATCGCGGGCGGGGTGGCGTACGCCGTCAACACGATGGGCGGCAAGAACAAGGGCGGCGACAACAAGACGCCGGTCGTCCAGAGTTCCTCCAGCGCCAAGCAGGGCGCCCCGTCCGTGCCGCAGAACACGCCGTCGACGAGCGAGACGTCGAATTCCTCGCGGCCGACGGACGACTTCACGCCGTCGCAGACCCGCCCCAGGAACTCGCCGAGCTTCACGCCCTCGCCCTCGTCGTCGCAGATCAGCCCGTCGCCCTCGGTGACGAAGTCGACCCCGGCGCCGACGAAGTCCGGGGGGCCGTCGCCCTCGAAGAGCCAGTCCGGGCCGGCCGATCCGAATCCGCTGGACGAATCGAACTGAGCCCCTGCGGAACCAGAACCGGAACCGGATGGAATTGATCCGGTTCTGGTTCCGGATCCGGTTCCGTTCCGAGGAATACGAGCCCCGTCGCCTGCAGGTGACGGGGCTTCGTGCGACGGGGCTTCGTGCGACGGGGCTACGCGCGCCGCTCCGCCTGCAGGCGGGCCACGTACGCGGCGGCCTGGGAGCGGCGCTCCATGCCCAGCTTGGACAGCAGGCTGGAGACGTAGTTCTTGATGGTCTTCTCGGCGAGGTGCAGCCGCTCGCCGATGGCGCGGTTGGTCAGGCCCTCGCCGATCAGGTCGAGGATCTTGCGCTCCTGCTCCGTCAGCCGGGCCAGGCGGTCGTCGCCGCGGCCGCCGCTGCCGTCGCGCAGCCGCTCCAGCACCCGGGCCGTGGCCACCGGGTCCAGCAGGGACTTGCCCGCCGCCACGTCCCGTACGGCGCCGAGCAGCTCATTGCCGCGGATGGCCTTGAGCACGTAACCGGAGGCGCCGGCCATGATCGCGTCGAAGAGGGCCTCGTCGTCGGCGAACGAGGTCAGCATCAGGCACTTGATGCCCTCGTCCTGCGAGCGGACCTCGCGGCAGACCTCCACCCCGCTGCCGTCCGGCAGGCGCACGTCGAGGACGGCCACATCGGGGCGCGTGGCGGGAATGCGGACCAAGGCGTCTGCGGCGGTGCCGGCCTCTCCGACGATCTCGATGTCCTCTTCGACCGACAGGAGCTCATGGACACCGCGCCGTACCACTTCGTGGTCGTCCAGGAGGAATACCTTGATTTTTCCGTCTTCGCGCACGAACTCAGTTTCACACACTCACCCCTTCCCTGAGGTCGTTACCCGGGATAACGTGCCGTTGTTCCGGCCCCCTGCAAGGCTGTGACCAGTGCTTGTTCCCCGCTGTGCGGATTTACTTGGAAATCCAAGCAAAAACGCAGGTCAAGTAGGGTTTCGCAGTTATGCACGGCACTGGGTAACGTGATTGCGCAGGACTGTCGCCGGGGCACCTGTCACGCCTGAATCCCGTACACGACCGCACCCACCCCGTGCGCGGGTACGGATCCAGGTGAGCCGCACTGGACCCCGGAGAACCCGGGAGCCGGACCGACGGAGGAGCAACACGTGACCGTGGAGAGCACTGCCGCGCGCAAGCCGCGACGCAGCAGCGGCACCAAGCGGGCGGCAGGCGCTGCGAGCGCCTCCAAGACCCCCGCAGCGAAGGCTGTCGCCACCGCGCAGAACGCCGAGCCGCAGCTCGTACAGCTGCTGACCCCCGAGGGGGAGCGGGTCGGCGCAGAAAACCCTGACAACGCGGAGTTCCTGTCCTACGTCGAGGACATCACCACCGAGGACCTGCGCGCGCTCTACCGCGACATGGTGCTGACCCGCCGCTTCGACGGCGAGGCGACCGCCCTGCAGCGCCAGGGCGAGCTGGGCCTGTGGGCCTCGCTGCTCGGCCAGGAGGCCGCCCAGATCGGCTCCGGCCGGGCCCTGCGCGACGACGACTACGTCTTCCCGACCTACCGCGAGCACGGGGTGGCCTGGTGCCGCGGGGTCGACCCGACGAACCTCCTCGGCATGTTCCGCGGCGTGAACCACGGCGGCTGGGACCCCAACGGCAACAACTTCCACCTGTACACGATCGTGATCGGCTCGCAGACGCTGCACGCGACCGGTTACGCGATGGGCGTGGCCAAGGACGGCGCGGACTCCGCCGTCATCGCCTACTTCGGCGACGGCGCGTCCAGCCAGGGCGACGTGGCCGAGGCCTTCACCTTCTCGGCGGTCTACAACGCCCCCGTGGTGTTCTTCTGCCAGAACAACCAGTGGGCGATCTCCGAGCCGACCGAGCGCCAGATGCGCGTCCCGCTGTACCAGCGCGCGCAGGGCTTCGGCTTCCCCGGCGTCCGCGTCGACGGCAACGACGTCCTGGCCTGCCTCGCGGTGACCCGCTGGGCCCTGGACCGGGCGCGCCGCGGCGAGGGCCCGACGCTGGTCGAGGCGTACACGTACCGCATGGGCGCGCACACCACCTCCGACGACCCGACGAAGTACCGGCGCGACGAGGAGACGCAGGCCTGGGAGGCGAAGGACCCGATCCTGCGCCTGAAGGCCCACCTGCTGGCCACCGGCGGCGCCGACGAGGCCTTCTTCGAGGAGCTGGAGGTCGAGAGCGAGGCCCTGGGCAAGCGGGTGCGCGAGGTCGTGCGCGCCATGCCCGACCCCGACACCATGGCGATCTTCGAGAACGTCTACGCGGACGGGCACGCGCTCGTCGACGAGGAGCGCGCCCAGTTCGCCGCCTACCTCGCGTCCTTCGAGGAGGGTCACTGATGGCTGTCGAGAAGATGTCGATCGCGAAGGCGCTCAACGAGTCGCTGCGCAAGGCCCTGGAGACGGACCCCAAGGTCCTGATCATGGGTGAGGACGTCGGCAAGCTGGGCGGTGTCTTCCGGATCACCGACGGCCTGCAGAAGGACTTCGGCGAGGACCGGGTCATCGACACCCCGCTGGCCGAGTCCGGCATCGTCGGCACCGCGGTCGGCCTGGCGCTGCGCGGCTACCGGCCGGTCGTCGAGATCCAGTTCGACGGGTTCGTCTTCCCCGCGTACGACCAGATCGTCACGCAGCTCGCGAAGATGCACGCCCGCGCCCTGGGCAAGGTCAAGATGCCCGTCGTCGTGCGCATCCCGTACGGCGGCGCGATCGGTGCGGTCGAGCACCACTCGGAGTCCCCGGAGGCCCTCTTCGCGCACGTCGCGGGCCTGAAGGTGGTCTCGCCGTCGAACGCGAGCGACGCGTACTGGATGCTCCAGCAGGCGATCCTCAGCGACGACCCGGTGATCTTCTTCGAGCCGAAGCGGCGCTACTGGGACAAGGGCGAGGTCGACACCGACGCCATCCCGACCGCGCTGCACACCTCGCGGGTCGTGCGCGAGGGCGCGGACCTCACCCTGGCGGCGTACGGCCCCATGGTGAAGGTCTGCCTGGAGGCGGCGGCCGCGGCGGCCGAGGAGGGCAAGTCGGTGGAGGTCGTCGACCTGCGCTCGATGTCCCCGGTCGACTTCGACGGCATCCAGGCCTCCGTGGAGAAGACCCGCCGGCTCGTGGTCGTCCACGAGGCCCCGGTGTTCCTGGGCGTGGGCTCCGAGATCGCCGCTCGCATCACGGAGCGGTGCTTCTACCACCTGGAGGCGCCGGTGCTGCGCGTGGGCGGCTTCCACACGCCGTATCCGCCGGCCCGCCTGGAGGAGGAGTACCTGCCGGGTCTTGACAGGGTGCTCGACGCCGTCGACCGCTCGCTGGCGTACTGAGGAGAGCCCCCCGTGACCATCCGCGAATTCAAGATGCCCGACGTGGGCGAGGGCCTCACCGAGGCCGAGATCCTCAAGTGGTACGTCCAGCCGGGTGACACCGTCACCGACGGGCAGGTCGTCTGCGAGGTCGAGACGGCGAAGGCGGCCGTCGAGCTGCCGATCCCCTTCGACGGCACCGTGCACGCGCTGCTGTTCGAGGAGGGCACCACGGTCGATGTCGGCCAGGTGATCATCTCGGTGCAGACCGGCGCCGCGTCCGAGGCGCCCGCCGCCCAGGTCGCCGCTGCCGCCCCGGCCCCGGCCGCCGAGGCGCAGGCTCCGGCCGAGGAGCCCGCGCCCGAGGGCCGCCAGCCCGTGCTGGTCGGCTACGGCGTCGCCCAGTCCTCGACGAAGCGCCGCCCGCGCAAGGCCGTCCCGGCCGCCGCCGGTGCCCCGGCGCCGGTCGGCGCCGCGGCCCCCGTGGCCGCCCCGGCTCCCGTGGCCGTCCCGGCACCCCTCCTCAACGGCAACGGGCACGCGCACACCCTCGGGGAGCGGCCGCTGGCCAAGCCGCCGGTCCGCAAGCTCGCCAAGGACCTCGGCATCGACCTGGCCACCGTGGTCCCCACCGGCGACGGCGGGGTCGTGACCCGCGAGGACGTGCACGCCGCCGCCGCGGCCGCGCTCGCCCCGCAGGCCGCCGCGCCCGCCCCGGTCGCCGCCCCGGTCCCGGCCCCGGCCCAGGCCGAGGCGCCCGCCCGGGCGGCCGCCGCCGCGCCGGCCGAGCCCGGCGCCCGGGAGACCCGTATCCCGGTCAAGGGCGTCCGCAAGGTCACCGCCCAGGCCATGGTCGGCTCGGCGTTCACCGCGCCGCACGTCACCGAGTTCATCACCTTCGACATCACGAAGACGATGAAGCTGGTGCAGGAGCTCAAGGACGACCCCGAGCTGGCCGGCCTGCGGATCAACCCGCTGCTGCTCATCGCCAAGGCGGTCCTGGTGGCCGTCCGCCGCAACCCGGACGTCAACGCGTCCTGGGACGAGGCGGCCCAGGAGATCGTGCTCAAGCACTACGTCAACCTGGGCATCGCGGCGGCCACCCCCCGCGGCCTGATCGTCCCGAACATCAAGGACGCCCACGCCAAGTCGCTGCCGGAGCTCTCCCAGGCCCTGTCCGAGCTGGTCGCCACGGCCCGCGACGGCAAGACCTCCCCGGCCGACATGCAGGGCGGCACCCTCACCATCACCAACGTCGGCGTCTTCGGCGTCGACACCGGCACGCCCATCCTGAACCCCGGCGAGTCCGCGATCCTCGCGGTCGGCGCGATCCGGCTCCAGCCGTGGGTCCACAAGGGCAAGGTGAAGCCGCGCCACGTCACGACCCTGGCGCTGTCCTTCGACCACCGCCTGATCGACGGCGAGCTCGGCTCCAAGTTCCTGGCCGACATCGCCGCCGTGCTGGAGAACCCGCGCCGCCTGGTCACCTGGCAGTAGCCGGCGGCTCCACCGCTCCACCTGCTCCACCCGCTCCACCGTCCGATGGCCGGTCCCCGCTCCAGGGGGCCGGCCATCGGCCGTCGCCGGGCGGGTGCGCACCGGTGGTCGCCGCACCCGGTGGTCGCCGCACCCGGCGGGTGCCGTGCCCGGCGGGTGCCGTGCCCGGTCGGCGGCGCCGCCGAAATCCCTGGCCAGGGCCGACACCCCGTGTGATCATCCACGGATGATCTTCCGTGCTGCCACTGCCGACCCCGACGACCTGGACCGGGCCGCCGCCCCCGCCGACGGCCCCGTCCCCGGCCTGCCCCCCGAGAAGGTCCGCGAGGAGTTCGCCGCCCGTCGCTTCCGCCCCGAGTGGACCTGGTTCGCCGAGGACGCGGACGGGGAGGTGCTCGCCCGCGCCCTGTGGTGGGGCCGTGCCGACAGTGAGCGGCCCATCGCCCTCGACTGCCTCCAGGTCCGCTCCTCGGTCGCCGACCCGGCGGCCCTCGCCGCCGGGCTGCTGGCCGCCGGGCACGGGTCCTTCGGCGCCCTCCCCCTCTACAACCTCTCCCTGCCCGCGGACTGGCGGACCCGCCCGGACCTGGTCGAGGCGGTGGCCTGGCGCCGGGATGCCGCGCAGCGGACGGGCCTGGTCCGGGAGATCGAGCGGCTGCGCTACGAGTGGACCCCGTCCGCCGGGACCGCCGGGACCGCCGGGACCGCCGGGTCGACGGGGCGGCTCGTCTTCCGGGAGGGCACCGACGAGGAGTTCCTCGACGCCTTCGTCCGGGTCTGCGAGGGCAGCCTCGACCTGGCCACGCAGAGCGAGCTGCGGGTGCGGACCCCCGAGCAGCTGGCCCGCGAGGACATGGCGTTCTACCTGGACTGCCCGGGCGAACGTTCCTGGTGGCGGCTCGCCGAGCTGCCGGACGGCACGCTCGCCGGCCTGGCCGTCCCGTCGGCGACCCCGTACCACCGCAACGTCGGCTACCTGGGCGTCGTGCCCGAGCAGCGCGGGCGGGGCCTGATCGACGAGGTCCTCGCCGAGATCACCCGCTTCCACGCGGCCGCGGGCGCCGACCGCATCACCGCGACGACGGACACCGTCAACGCCCCCATGGCCGCCGCCTTCGCCCGCGCGGGCTACGAGGTCTCCGAGATCCGCCTGGTCCTGGAGGCCCCCGAGCACGACTGACCCGCGCGGCGCGGACCCGGACGCCGGAGCCCGCCCGCCCGGGTCGCCCCGCCCACCCCGGCCGGCGGGCCGGAACGGCGGCTCGGGCGGCGCGCGGAGGGTCCGGGAGGGTAGCCTTCCGGGCCTGAAGGGGGGCGTGCCGGTTGACCATCGCCGAGTTGCAGGTCTACTCCGTCGAGGAGGCCGACCTCGCGGGCGGGCTCTGCACCGTCCGCTGCATCGGGGGCGTCGCCCGGACCGGCCAGGTGTACGCCGCCGGGGACGCACGCCTCGGCCTGCGCGGCATCGAGCGGCACGGGCACCGGGCGGGGTCCCTCCGCGCCGGCCAGGCGGCACGCGTCCGTCTCACGGGCGCCATGACCGCGCTGCTGGCCCGCGGGCAGGTGCTGACCGCGGTGCCGCCCGGCGGTCATGCGCTGGCCGACCTGGAGGCCTGGCTGGCCACCGACCCGCCGCTGGCCGACGAGCCGCACCCGCTGACCCTGCGCTCCCACGGCGTGTCCGGGATGCAGGACGACGCGCTGCCCGACGGGATGCGGTTGCGCTGGGGCCGGGTGGCGCTGGCCGCGGTGGACCGCACGGCCGCCTGGGCGGAACGGCATCCGCTGGACCACGCGATCGACCGGGCCGGCGTAGGGGCCTACCTCATCCGGCAGTTCGGCCCCGGCCCCTGCCTCGGCGGCGACCCGGCCGGACTCTGCCGCGAGCTGCTGGACCTGATCGACCTGACCCCGGCCCAGGCGGCCGCGGAGGGGCTGGCCTGGCGCGACCTGCCGCGCCGCCGCATCCGCCACCTGCGCCGCATCAAGCTCATGCTGAACAGCATGGCCACGGTCCGCCCCCACCTGGCGGGGACCTCGGACACCGCCCGGGCCGTGGACGCCTGGGCAGGGGTCCGGGCCGTGCTGCCCTGAGCCCCCCGCACGGGCGGGGGAGGCCGCCGCGTATGCGGTGTGGCGGTGGGTCGCTTGCGGCATCATGGCCGTCGTCTGCGAACGGGATCGGGGGAGCGGGTGTCGCTGCACGACGGGCCGGGGAGCGACGGCCACACGGTGATCGCCGGGCGCTACCGGCTGCAGGAGAAGCTCGGCCGGGGCGGCATGGGGGTCGTGTGGCGGGCCACCGACGAGCTGCTCGGGCGTCCGGTCGCGGTCAAGGCGCTGTCCCTGGAGGCCGGGGCGGACCCGGCGGGCGCCCTGCGCGAGGCGCGGGCCGTGGCCCAGGTCCGCCACCCCCACGTGATCGTGGTCCACGACGTGGTCGAGCACGAGGGGCGGCCCGTCATCGTGATGGAGCTGGTCGACGGCGGGTCGCTCGCCGACCGGCTCGCCGGCCCGGGCGGGACGCTCTCCCCGGCGGAGGCCGCCGGCGTGGGGCTCGCCCTGCTCGACGCACTGTCCGCGGGGCACGCCCTCGGAGTCCTGCACCGGGACGTGAAGCCCGCCAACGTGCTGCTGGAGGCGGGGACGGGCCGGGTGGTGCTGACCGACTTCGGCATCGCGAGCCTGCCCGGGACGACGACGATCAGCGGGACCGGGGTGTTCGCGGGGACCCCCGAGTACTCGGCGCCGGAGCGGATGCAGGGCGCCCCCGGTGGCCCGCCCTCGGACCTGTGGTCGCTCGGCGCGCTGCTGTGCGCGGCGGTGGCGGGCGAGTCGCCGTTCCGCCGGGACTCGCTCGGCGCGGTCCTGCACGCCGTCGTGTACGAGGAGATCCGGCCGACGGCCCGGCTGGGGCCGCTCGTACCGGTGGTCCGCGGCCTGCTGGAGCGGGACCCGGAGCGGCGGACGGGGGCCCCGGAGGTGCGGCGGCTGCTGGCCGCGTGCGCGGCCGGCAGCGGTGGCGACGGCGGTGGGGCGGACGGGGAGACGGCGGCCTCCGCCGCGGGGGCCGGGTACACGCCCACCGAACAGGTGGACCGGGCGCCGGACCCCGCCGGCGGCCCGGACGGGCGGGAGAACCGCATCGACCGGGAGCGGCCCGCGGACCGGGACGGCCGACCGCGGCTGCGCGGGGCGCGGGCCGCACTTGTCGTGGCCGGCGCCGTCGCGGCCTGCGCCGGTGCCGTGACGGCGGTGACGCTGCTCGACGGCCGGACCTCGAAGGGCCCGGGCGGCGCGGCGGCCTCGGCGCCGGCCGTCCCCGCGCCCCCGGGGTCCGCGGCCCCGTCGGCCGGAGCGTCCGCGCCGTCCCCGTCCCCGTCCCCCTCGCCCTCGCCCTCCGCCGGGGTGCCGTCGCCGGGCGCGTCGGTGACCGTACCGGTGCCGCAGTCCCCGGCGCCCGCGCAGTCGGGGGGCGTTCCGGCCGGGTACACGAAGGTCCAGGACCTGCGCGGGTTCAGCCTGGCCGTGCCCCGGGGGGCGGTCCGCTCCACGGACGGCGAGCGGACCTTCTACATCACGGCGGACGACGCCGTCCGGGTCGGCATCAAGTTCGGGTCGGTGCCGCCCGGCGGGGCGATGGGGTCGATGCAGGCCGCCGACGCACGGGGGCCGGTGACCAACACGGGGTACCGCGACAACCGGGTCACGGCCACCACGCACGACGGACTGCCCGCCGCGTTCTGGGAGTTCACCTGGAACGGCTTCTCCGCCGCCGAAGGCCCCCGGCACACGTACGACCTCGCCTGGGAGCAGGACGGGACGCTGTTCGACGTGTGGGTGTCGGCCCCGGTCGGCCGCGCCGAGGAGGCCAAGGGCGTCTTCGACACGGCGGTGGCCACCTTCGCCGCCACCGGCCACTGACGGGCCGGAGCGGCGTCGGCGCGCGCCGCCCGGCCCGCCGGCCCGGATAGTGCTGTGACCGGAAAGGTTCACCACCTCGCGACGCCCGGCACGGCACCTCGCCGCGTTGTCGGACCGCACAAGTACGTCCAGTACGAGCCGCGGCCCTCCGCCTTGCGATGCACCGCACCGGACGTCGCGAGGCGGCAAACCTTTCAGGCCACAGCACTAGCCCGCCTTGGCGGCGTTGCCGAGGACCTTGGTCGGGGTGATGCGGACGACCACGCGGACGTCCTCCGCCGGCGCCTCCAGGTACTCCTTGCCGCCGCCCGGGCCGAGGTACTGCTCCGCGATGCGGGCGGCGACCGCGCGGCCGGTGTCCTCCGTGACGGTGGCTGTGCCGCGGATCTCCGCGTAGAGGTACGGGTTGGCCAGGTCGAACACGGTCAGGCCGACGCGCGGGTCGCGCAGGATGTTCCGCTCCTTGCGCCGCCCCTGCTCCGTGGAGACCAGCAGGTCGCCGCCGTCACGGGAGACCCACACCACCGAACTCTGCGGGCTGCCGTCGGGGTTGAGCGTGGACAGGACAGCCGGGTGCGGGGCGTCGAGCAGGCTGCGTACGGTGTCGTTCAGCTCAATCGTCATGCGGGCGAGGCTAGTGGGGGCCCGGGGGCGCGTACAGGAAGTTCCGCCGACTCCCGGTGGTCGGGGAACGGGTCGGCTACGCCCCGGCCGGGGTCCCCATGAGGGCGACCAGGGCGGAGAAGCTGTCGGCGGCGTGGCCGGCGTCCACGCCGCGGCGGACGAGCGCGGTCACCGCGGCCGGCAGGGTGGTGTCGACCCCCGCGGCGGCATGGGTGTGCCGGACGTGCTCGACGCTGGCCAGCGCCATCGCCAGGCGGTCCACGTCGCCGTCGTGCCGGCCGGCGTCGATGCGGTCGGCGTAGAACCCGAAGAAGTCGGGGAGGGAGTTCGCCGTGTCGGTGGCGTGCTGCAGGACGTCGGCCGCGGTCAGGCCGCTGGCGCGGGCGAGGGCGACCGCCTGCCAGTAGCCCAGCATGGCCGTCCAGAACACGGTCATGCCGAGCTGGTAGAAGAGCGCGGCCGCGCCCGGGTCCTCGCCCCGGTGGTCGGTCCGGCCGGTGATGACCTCCAGCAGCGGCCGGACGGTGTCGAACACCTCCCGCGGCCCGCTGTAGAAGGTGACCGACGCGGCCCCGCCGATCCCGGAAGGCGGCACGGTGACGCCTCCGGTGAGCTGTACGGCGCCCCGCTCGGCGGCCCAGCGGGCGGCTGCGCGCGCCTGCTCGGGGGTGTCCGAGGAGAGGTTGACCAGGACCCGGCCGGCGAGCGCGGCGGCAGCCGGCTCCAGCACCTCGTACATCGCGGCGTAGTCGGTGAGGCTGACGACCGCCACCTCGCTCGCGCCCAGGGCCTGCGCCACGTCGGGTGCGAGCCGGGCGCCGCGGGCCACCAGGGCGTCGGCGCGCGCGGCGGTCCGGTTCCACAGGGTGACCCCGTACCCGCGGTCGAGGAAGGCCGCGGCCATCGCCCGCCCCATCGGGCCGAGGCCGATGACGGTGACCGACGGGCGTCCGGTGCCGGTCCCGGTGCTGGTGCTGTGCATGAGAATCCCACCCCTCACTAGAACGAGCGCTCTATCCAGAGCATGGGTGGAAACGTAGCACAGCTCTGGAACGAGCGCTCTACTCACTGGCCGGGTACGGTGGCCCCATGCAGAACACCACCCGGGAGCGGATCGTCGTCGCCGCAGCGCGCCTGCTGCAGCGGCAGGGCTACGTCGGCACCGGCATCAAGCAGATCGCCAAGGAGGCGGAGGCCACCCTCGGCTCCGTCTACCACTTCTTCCCCGGCGGCAAGGAGGCCGTCGCCGTGGCCGCGATCGAGCACGGCAGCCGGGAGTTCGCCGGGCTGCTGCGCGAGGCGTTGGACGCGTCCGAGGACCCGGCGGAGGCGGTGGTCGCCTGCACCGCCCGCCTCGCCGAGGAGCTCCGCGCCTCCGGCTGGACCGACGGCTGCCCCGTCACGGCGGCGGCGCTGGAGACCCTCGGCACCGACTCCGGGATCCAACAGGCCTGCGCGGAGGCGCTGCGCGGCTGGGAGCGGCTGGTCCTCGACAAGCTGCTGGCCGCCGGTCTCGGCCCCGCGGACGCCCGTGAGCTGGCGAGCACCGTCATCAGCACCCTGGAGGGCGCCGAGGTCACGGCCCAGGTCAACCGCAGCGCGGAGCCGCTGCACGCGGCGGGCCGCCAACTGGCCCGCCTGGTGCGCTCGTACGCACCCCGACAGACGGCCCCGGTCGGGGCCTGAGGGAGCCGGACCCGGCCATCGGCCGGCGGCCGGGTCCGGCTAGCGGTCGGACTGGTTCCAGGGGAGGTTGAGCCAGGGACTGCCGGGGTCGGTGGTCAGGGCCTGGTGGACGGCGGCCATGTCCGTGTACCAGTGCCCGTACTCCTCCTCGTCGAACTGCAGGCAGCGGCCGAGGACGAAGCCCGCCGAGAGGTCCTCCCAGGACCGGTAGGCGAGCCGGCACATGCGGCCGGCGCGGACGACGGCCTCCTCGGTCTCCTCGACCGTGCAGAAACGGGCGCCGAGGCCCCAGCGGGCCATCTGGGAGGCCCGCCCGTAGTCCCAGGCCTCGACCGAGCGGACGTACCTGTCCTCGCCGAGGATCCCGTCGGCGCGGAAGCGCTGCTCGTAGCGGGTGATCCGGCCGATGACCCGCTGGACGCCCGCGACCTCCCCCTCGATCTCCGCCGTCGAGCGCGGCCGGGCGGTGGTGACGCCGTCGGGGGTGATGCGGGGTTCGGCTGCGCGTTCGGCGTTGGCGCGGAGGGTGGCCTCGGTGGCGTGCCGCCAGTGCTCGGTGTCGACGGGCCCGGCGAACTCCTTGGCGAGGGCCACCCGGATGCGCAGCGTGAACTCCCAGACCGAGCTGACCATGTCGGCCGCCAGCAGCCGCTCGGTGGTGGCGAGCCACTGCTCGCGGTTGGTGACGCCCCACCAGTCGCGGAGCTTCTCGCGCTCCTTGGCGTAGCCCTCACCGTGGTAGCCGAGGGCGTTCCAGAACAGTCCGTTGCGCACGGAGAGGTGGGCGCCGCAGGCCAGCCCGAAGGCGGCGGGCCCGTGCAGCGGGCCGCCGACGTGCAGGGCGTGGACGGTGTTCTCCTTCAGGCCGTACTCGGTGGCCCGGTTCCAGTGGAACTTCCACACTTCGCGGTCGGCGGGCGAGGACGGGAGGAAGGCCTCGCACGGGCTGCCCGGGTTGACGGCGAGGTACGGGGGGTCGCCCGGGTCGATGCGGTGCGCGAACCAGCTGAGGCTGTGGCGCGAGAACACCTGGTCGGGGGTGGGGGCGGGGAGCATGCCGGCCGTGTACGCGACGAAGCAGGGGGCGGAGCCGGCCTGGGGGAAGCGGACGGGCTGCAGGTACACGGCGTTCGGATGCTGGTCCAGGTAGGCACGGGACTGCGGGACGAACAGCTCGGCGCGGGCGAGGGCGTCGAAGTAGGCGGGCCAGTCGTTGGCGGTCTTGGCCTCGTACAGCTGTCGTTCGATGATGCTCGGCGCGTTCCAGGTGCCCATGTGGGAGAACCCTAACGGGGGCCTCCGGGGGCCGCGGACCGGCCCGTACCGTCCGGTCGGAGGGCCGTGGTCGGGGCCGTGGTGGGGGCCGTGGACGGGGCCGGGGCGGAGGGGCCGGGGGTGGCCGCGCCTACGCAGGAGGGTTCCCTTCCGGTTGAGCTGCGCAGAGGGTGCGCGGCGGTGGTCCCGCCACCGTGCGCGGACTCGGTGACGGTGGTGGGGCCACCATGCCGTGGTGCATCAGGCCTGGTGGGGCGCCCGGGGCCCATGGTCCAGTGCCTTTCCGGCCCCCTTCGAGCAGCCCCCGAACCGCCTCGGGCCTGGCCAGGGCATCGGGTGCGGCCCACCGGACGGCCACGCCGCCGTTCCGGCTCGTTCGGGCGTGATGGTCCGCCCTGCACATGCGGGCGAATGTGTGTGACGGCTCCACCTGTTCCGGCAACTCCCCCCAACCCCAGGGTTGAAGCGCTGAGGAGGAAGCCGGGGGAAGGGATGGATGCATCATGAGCGCACCGAGTCTCGAACGACTGGAGACGCTGAGCAGCCGGTTCGTGCCGGACCTCGTCGTCGACGAACTCTGCGCCGAGCTGTTCGCCTCGCTGCCGCGTAGCGACCAGCGCCGCAAGGGCGAGGTGTACCTGCGCGGGCTGCTCAAGGCCGAGGGCCGCAAGTCGATACGGAACATCGCGGCCCACGTCGGCGACCGGGCGGCCGAGCAGAGCCTCCACCACTTCGTCGTGTCCTCCACCTGGGACTGGGGCCCCGTACGGGCCGCCCTCGCCCGGTACCTCGAGCGCGCCCTGCGGCCCCGCGCCTGGGTGGTGCAGCCGGTGGTCATCTCCAAGGCCGGGACCGAGTCGGTGGGCGTCGCGCGCCGCTTCGTGCCGGAGCGCGGCCAGATGGTCAACAGCCAGGTGGCGTTCGGGGTGTGGTCCGTCGCGGAGGAGCAGAGCAGCCCCGTCAACTGGCGGCTCGCGCTCACCCAGAAGTGGCGGGACAGCGTGGGCCCGCTCTCGCCGAACGTGCACCGGTCCGAGCTGGCGACGAGCCCGCTGGAGTGCGCCGCCGGAGCCGTGGAGGAGCTGCGGGACTGGGTCGGCCAGCCGCACCGGCCCGTGGTGTTCGACCTGCCCGACGTCGATCCGGCGGCGGTGGCCCGCCGCTTCGCCCCGGTCGGCCTGCACTTCGTGGCGACGGCCCGCGGCTCGATGCGGGTGCGGTGCGCCGACCCGGTGCTGCCGTCCAGCGGGAACCGCGAACTGGCCGCGCACCAGCTGCTGCTGATGGCCCGTACGCTGCGCCGGCCGGTGACCTGGCTGGACCCGGTGACGCTGCAGCCGCGCACCTCGCTGGTCGTGGGGGTGCGGGTGGAGGTGCCGCAGGCGCCGGGCCCGGTCCTGCTGTTCGGCGAGTGGGCCGATCCGCGCGGCTGGCCCGAGCGGTGCTGGGTCAGCGACATGACCCAGGCACCTCCCGGGGCGCTGCTGCGGCTGGCGAAGCGGGCGCAGAACGTGGAGCACGACTTCGCGACGGTCTCCCAGAAGGTGGGCATGACCGACTTCGGCGGGAGGTCCTTCGGCGGGTGGCACCGGCACACCACCCTGGCGTCGGCGGCGCACGCGGTGCGGATGCTCACGGAGCGCAGGGGCGGCGAGCGGTAGCCCTCCGCCCCTGCGGCGCCGGTTCAGCCGATCGCGTGGCGGGGGGCCGGGGTGCGGCGGCCCGGACTGAGGGCCTGGCGGGTCCGCTGGAGCTGGAGGGCGAGCTGCACCTGGAGGGCCTGGGTGGGCTTCTGCCAGTCCTCGCCGAGGATCTCGGTGATCCGCTCCAGCCTGCGGGAGACCGTGTTGGGGTGGACGTGCAGGGACTCCGCCGCCCGGGAGGGGCTGTTGGCGGAGGCGAAGTACGCCTCCATGGTGCGGATCAGCTCGGTGTACTGCTGGTCGTCGTAGTCGAGGACCGGGCCGATGGTGTCGTTGATGAACCGGTCGATGTTCGGCTTCTCGGAGAGGAGGACGCCGAGGAACCCCAGCTCGTCGGGGGAGGCGGTGCTCCCGGCACCGGTGAGCGCGGCCACCGCGTCCAGGCAGCGCCGGGCCTCCTGGTGCATGCGGGCGACGCCCGACGGGTTGTCGACCGGCCCGGCCGAGCCGGCGGTGACGGGCCGGCCGAGGACCTCGGTGAGCTCCTTGGACGCCGCGCGGGCGATGGCGCCGGCCTCGGTGCCGGGGAGCAGCAGCACCACGCCGTCGCCGTCCACGCTCTTGAGGCCGTGGTGGCGGTTGGCGTACGAGGCGGCCCAGGCGGCGACCCGGCCCTGGACCCCGCCTTCGGGCCGGGCGATGACGATGACGTGCGGCTCGTCGAGGTTGAGGGCGAGCCGTCGGCTCTGCTCGGCGATCTGCACCGGGGACAGCGAGGTGCCGCGCAGCAGGTCCTGGAAGAACTCGTCCCGCATGTGCCCCTCGGCGGCGGCCATGCCCTGCTCCATCAGTAAGACCACCGCCGTGACCTGCGCGGTGAGGGCGAGGAGTTGGACCTGGAGGTAGCTGGCCGGCTGCGCGGTGGAGAGGATCAGGGTGCCCAGCATCTCGTCGCCGGCGGCGATCGAGGCGACCCACACCCCGTCGGCGGTGCTGCGGGGCTGGCGGTCGGTGTGCGCGTCGAGCAGGACGGTGCGGATCTCCGCCTCGTCCAGCTGCGGGGGATCGCCGACGGGGCAGGCCAGGGTGCGGCCGGCGGCGTCGCGCACGACGAGGGTGCCCTCCAGGCCCTTGACCGCCTCGGCGGCCAGGCTGCCCAGGCCCACGCCCTGGAGGACGAGGTCGAGGAGGCGGCCGTGGGTCTCCCGCAGCTGGCGGGCTGTGGTGGAGGAGTCCAGGGCGCGCGAGGTGTCCTGCTCCAGCTCCTCGACCTCGAAACGGGTTTGCTCCAGCAGACGTGCCTTCTCGATTGCAACGGTTGCGAGGTCGGCGAGCGAACTCATCAGCGAGACCTCGTCCGGGGTGAAGTGCCGAATGTTCCGGTCTGCCACGTACAGGGCGCCGAGGCTGGCCCCGGCGTGCCGCAGCGGGACGGCCATGACGGCGTGCAGCCCTTCGGCCTGCACCACCTCGTCGATGATCGGGCTGTGGTGGAAGCTGGCGTCGCTCATGTAGTCGGCCGACCAGAACGGGGCCGAGCCCTCGGCGGCGCGCCGGCCGACGCCGCCGCCGGTGAGGGGGATGGCGAAGCCGATGGTGAGGGCGGAGGCGTGGCCGTCGGCGGAGCGGACCTTGGAGAAGCCCTCCTCCAGGTCGTCGAAGCTCACCCACGCCATGTCGAGGCCGAGCAGGAGCCGTGCCCGGCGGGTGATCACCTTGAGCAGTTCGTCGAGGTCGTAGGGCAGGGTGAGGTCACGGGCGGTGTCGACGAGGGCGGCGAGGCCGGCCTCGCGCTGTTGGCGACGTACGAAGAGGGCCCGGATGCCGAGGCTCTGGTCCCGGGCCCTGGTGAGTTGGACGAGATCTTCTCCGGACAGGCCTGACTCGCGCGCTTTGCGGACCACCTCGTCGAAGGCGGCTGCGGGCGCCTCTCTGTTCAGCAGTTCCAGCATTTCGTAAGCGTGGTCGACCACGATTTTCCCCCCGACCCCCATAAAAGCCGTTCACGTTTGCACGAAGCAGGGTGCAAGCAATCCCATGGCCCGCCAGAAAGTATCTCTTGGGGTAAGAATCGGTCAAGAATCGCTTGGGTCCGGCTCCAGGTCAGACACCGGGAGGGTGGCCCGATCACCACGCTCCCCGAGCGATGCTGTCATCTGGACACCTTCTGGTCGAGGTCCACTCAAGGGCAGGCTGATCACCGAGCGTTCCGGTGGCGTCACCACCATCGGGGGCGCCCATCAGCCACGGTGCTTCCTTGAGGAGTTCGCATGACCCAGCTGACCCAGCTGTCTCAGCTGCAGAGTTACGAGCGGTCGCTGCTGCGCAGCAGGCTGTCCCTGACCAGGGCCGACCGTCCGCGGGTGTTCACCCTGGCCGGCCGGGAGTGGGACCTGTTCGACGAGGTCTTCGCACCGGTGTACTCCCCGTCCACGACGGTGGCCCTGGACCTCCTCGGTCTGGGCGGCGTCGACCCCGCGCCGCGGTCGGGTTCGTTCCTGGAGATCGGCTGCGGTACCGGCGTGATCGCCGTGACCGCCGCCCTGGCCGGATACGACCGTGTCGTGGCGGCCGATATCAGCCCCTCCGCCGTGGAGAACGCGGCCGTCAACGCGGAGCGGCACCGAGTGACGGACCGTCTGCGGGCCTGCCACAGCGACCTGTTCTCCGGTCTGCGCGAGCAGGATCGTTTCGACACCGTCTTCTGGAGCTCCAACTACGTGATGGGGCCCGAGAGCTACGAGTACAAGTCGGTGCACGAGCGGGCGTACGTGGACACCGGCTACCGGGCGCACCGCCGGTTCCTGGAACAGGCCGTGCACTGGACGACGGCCGACGGCCGGGTCCTGCTGCACTTCAGCGACCGCGGTGACACGGAGGCGCTGTACCGGATAGCAGACGCCGCCGGGCGCGAGCTGGAGACGGTGGCCAGCGTGCGGGTGCGCGAGGGGGAGTACGGAGAAGACATGGTCGAGCACATGCTGATCGAAATCAGGCCAGTCGCGGCTTGATTCGAGTGGGGGGATATTTCGCCGTGCGTACGCTACTTGTCGACAATTACGACTCGTTTACGTATAACCTCTTCCACTATCTGGCCGAGGTGAATGGCAGGGAGCCGGAGGTCGTCCGTAATGACGACCCGAACTGGAAGATCGCACAACTCTCGGCGTTCGACAACGTCGTCGTCTCGCCCGGCCCCGGAACGCCTCGCCGGTCCGCCGACTTCGGCATCTGCACCGAGATCATCGAGCACTCCGACCTGCCCCTCTTCGGCATCTGCCTCGGCCACCAGGGGATCGGCCACGTGCACGGCGCCACCGTCGACCGCGCCCCGGAGCCCCGGCACGGCCGCACGTCGCCGGTCCTGCACGACGGAACGGGCCTGTTCGACGGGCTCCCCTCGCCGCTGGAGGCGGTCCGCTACCACTCGCTGACCGTGACGGACCTGCCCGCCGCACTGGAGGCCACCGCGTGGACCCCGGACGGCGTCCTGATGGGCCTGCGGCACCGCACCCGGCCGCAGTGGGGGGTGCAGTTCCATCCCGAGTCGATTTGCAGTCGCTACGGAATCCAGCTGCTTGCAAACTTCGCCGAGCTGACCCGCGCCCACGGGACCGGACGGCGCTCCGCGCCGGTCGCGCAGCCCGTCCCCACCGCGGCCGTCCCCACCGCGCCCGTCCCCACCGCGCCCGTCCCCGCCCCGGCCGCCGTCGAGGCCCCGGTGCGCCGGCTCCGGCTCGTCGCCCACGCGCTCCCCACCCGCTGGGACGCCGAGACCGTCTACGACCAGCTCTTCCGCGGCAACGACCACGCCTACTGGCTGGACAGCAGCCTGCCCGGCAGCGACCGCGGCCGCTTCTCCGTCATGGGCGACGCCACCGGCCCGCTGGCCCGGATCGCCTCGGCCGACGTGTGGAGCAAGGTCGTCACCGTCGACTCGGCGGACGGCCGCAGCGAGCTCGTCGCCGCCCCCTTCCTGGAGTGGATCGACCGCGACCTGCGCTCCCTGCGCACCGAGCTCCCCGAACACCCCGCCCTCCCCTTCGACTTCACCCTCGGCTGGGTCGGCTACCTCGGCTACGAGCTCAAGGCCGAGTGCGGCGGAGACCTCGTCCACCGCTCCCCCGTGGCCGACGCCACGATGGTCTTCGCCGACCGCGCCCTGGTCCTCGACCACGCCGAGCGGACCACCTACCTGCTCGCCCTCGCCGAGGACGCCGCTGAGGACGCCGCCGACGCCGCCGCCTCCGCCGTCTCCGAGGCCTCCGCCGCCGCGGCCGACGCCTGGCTGGTCGGCACCGCCGAACGCCTGGTCCAACTCGCCGGGTCCACCCTGCCGGCCCCCCGCCCGCAGGAGGGCGGCGGTGAGATCCGGCTGCGCCACGACCGCGGCGCCTACCTGGACCTCATCGACACCTGCCTGGAGGAGATCGCCGCCGGGGAGACCTACGAGGTGTGCCTCACCAACATGGCCGAGGCCGATACCGCCCTCGACCCCTGGGCGGCGTACCGCACCCTGCGCCGCACCAGCCCGGCGCCGTTCGCCGCCCTCCTCCAGTTCGGCGGGCTCGACGTGCTCAGCACCTCGCCCGAGCGGTTCCTGCGCGTCTCGCCGGACGGCCTGGTCGAGTCCTCGCCGATCAAGGGCACCCGGCCGCGCGGCGCCACCCCGGAGGAGGACGCGGCCCTCGTCGAGGACCTGCTCGGCGACGAGAAGGACCGCTCCGAGAACCTCATGATCGTCGACCTGGTCCGCAACGACCTCGGCCGCTGCGCGGTCCCCGGCACCGTCGAGGCCGAGGAACTGTTCCGGATCGAGAGCTACGCCACCGTCCACCAGCTCGTGAGCACCGTACGGGCCCGCCTGCGCCCCGAGCTGACGGCCGTGGACTGCGTCCGCGCCGCCTTCCCCGGCGGCTCGATGACCGGCGCCCCGAAGATCCGCACCATGCAGATCATCGACCGTCTCGAAGCGGGCCCGCGCGGGGTCTACTCCGGCGCGATCGGCTACTTCTCGCTCTCCGGCGCCGCGGACCTGAGCATCGTCATCCGCACCGCCACCGTCACCGCCGACCGCGTCTCCTACGGGGTGGGCGGGGCCGTGGTCGCCCTGTCCGACCCGGACGCCGAGTACGAGGAGACCGCCGTCAAGGCAGCTCCGCTGCTGGCGCTGACGCGAACCCGGTTCCCGGATCGGAGGTCGGCACGGATCCCGTCCTGACCGCCTCGGCGGGGTGGGGGGGGGGAAGACGAGAGGAGATCCACACAAAAGACACCCCGCCCCCATGCACACCCCAACACCC